>NZ_JBXASN010000009.1:0-278288 GCF_058809335.1 Ancylobacter sp. GW821-FHT10E12
AAGGCGACCTTGTTGATCACCTCGTTCTCGGCCACGATCACCACCAGGCGGCCGCCGCGATTGGAAATGCGCACGTCAGAAAACAGCCCGGTGGCGTACAGCGCCTTCAGGCCCTCGTCGATCTTGGCCGGCGTCAACGGCGGCGCACCAAAATAGGTGCGGATGGTTTCGGCGTCGACCCGGCGGTTGCCTTCGACGATGATCGAATTCGCGGTCTGCGCGACGGCGCTGACGGGCGCGAGAACCGATCCGGCGACCCCCGCGACGGCCACCAGGGCGACGACGCCCAGGACCGAAGCCATCTTACTCACGAACCGGACACTAACAGCCATTTGGTGCGCAACCTTACCGTTGTTCTGACGCCGGCCTGTTCACGCGCACGTAAACAGGCACGATCCTTCACCCTGCATTCCGCTTGTACAGGCTTTTCCCAGGCCTGCAAACCGAAGCAACCCGCGCCCGCGCGCCTTTTCCCGACCCCGTGGCACGTCGGCAACGCTTCGGCGGAGACCCGTCAAGATTTTGATATATTGAGAATATCGTTCCACGTCGCAAACAGCATGAGCATGAGGACCAGCGCCAAACCGATGCGGAACCCGACCTCCTGCGCCCGATCGCTGAGCGGGCGGCCGCGCAGCGCTTCGATGGCGTAGAACATCAGATGTCCACCGTCGAGCAAGGGTACGGGAAAGAGGTTAAGAAGACCGATCGAAACCGACAGGACCGCCGCGAGCTGCAGGAGCGCGCCGATGCCGAAGGTCGCCACCTGGCCCGAGACCTGGGCGATGCGGATCGGGCCGCCGAGCTGGTCGGCCGATTCGCGCCCGGTGACCACGCCGCCGAGATAGGAGAAGGTTCGATCGACGATGAACCACACCTCCTTGCCGGCGAGCCCCACCGCTTCCACCGGCCCGAAGCGCTGGGTGGTCACCTCCCCCGCCCCGGTCGAGCGGGAAATGCCGAGCACGCCGATGCGGTGGACATTGCCGAACGTGTCGGTGATCTCGCGCCGGTCCGGCGTCGCGGTCAGCGTCTCGTGCACGCCGCCGCGCTCCACCACCACGGCCAGCTTCTGGTCGGCGCTGGCGCTGACGATGCGCTGCATGTCGCCGAACGATTCGATCGGCGTGCCGTCGATGGAGAGGATGAGGTCCTGCGGCTGGAAGCCCGCGCGCTCGGCGGCGCTGCCGGCCTGGATCGAATCGACCCGCGGCGTCGTCACCTGCCGGCCGACCGTCATGAACAGGCCGGCGAAGATGACGATGGCGAGGATGAAATTGGCGATCGGCCCGGCGGCGACGATCGCCGCCCGCGCGCCCACCGGCTTGTGGAAGAAGCTCACCTTCTTCTCCGCCTCGGTCATCTGCGACAGCCCGTCGCGGTCCGGGGCGCTGGCGGCATTGTCGTCGCCGAGGAACTTCACATAGCCGCCGAGCGGGATGGCCGAGACCTTCCAGCGCGTGCCGTGGCGGTCGTTGAAGCCGACGATCTCCGGCCCGAAGCCGATCGAGAACGCCACCACCTTCACGCCCGCCCGGCGCGCCACCCAGAAATGGCCGAGCTCATGGAAGAACACCACGATCGTCAGCACGAACAGGAACGGCAGGAGGTAGCCGAGCAGCCATTCGGCGCTACCACCCATCGACGAGAGCACACCCATTTCGGTTTCCTATTGTGCGCGACGACCGCAGCCTTGCGATCCGCTCGCGGTAGATGTCGCGGTCAAGTTTGGCAGAGAAACGGCAGCGCGCCATTTTTGCCGGGGATGGCGGGCCGATTGCGTCGCCCTACCACACCAGAAGGCCCGCCGCCGGCGCCGCCGGATGGCGGGCGAGGCCGATGACGCAGGCGAAGGCCGCCGCCGCGATGAACCCGTCGAGCCGATCCATGAGCCCGCCATGGCCGGGAATGAGATGGCCGGAATCCTTCACGCCGAAGCGCCGCTTCATGGCGGATTCGAACAGGTCGCCCGCCTGGCTGAACACGCTGGCGGCGAGAGCGGCCGGTGCCGCCAGCAACGCCGATTCGATGCCGGCGAGCCGCACGGTGAGCATGCCGGCCGCCACCGCGAACAGGCTGCCGCCGATGGCGCCCGACCAGGTCTTGTTGGGGCTGACCCGCGGCCAGAGCTTCGGACCGCCGATCAGCCGGCCGCAGAAATAGGCGGCGATGTCGCTGGCCCACACCACCGCCAGCAGCCAGACGACCGCGACGAAGCCGAGGCCGGGATCGAGCCGCAGCGCGGTGACCGAGAATGCCAGCGCCCCCGCATAGAGCACGCCGACCAGGGCCCACAGCCGCATGCTCTTCCCGCCCCGCGCCGCCAGCGCCGCCCCCAGCGCGCCGGCTGGAAGGGCGAGCGCCAGTGTCGGCGGGCCGGCGACGAGACCGAACAGGGCGACCGCGATGCCGGCGCCGCCGAGCCCGACCACGGCGGAGATCGGCGTCAGCCGCGCCATGTCGATCCATTCCCGCAGGATCAGCAGCGAGGCGAGGAAACACAGCAGCACGAAGGGCCGGCCGCCCCACACCGCGGCGGCGATGACCAGCGGGCCCAGCACCAGCGCCGAGCCCAGTCGCGGCAGGAAATCGGCACCGATCTTCAAGTCACGAACGCCCGGCCGTGTCGAGGCCGCCGAAGCGCCGCTCGCGTCTGCCGAATTCGTCGAGGGCACGCTCAAGCCAGCCGCGGTCGAAATCCGGCCACAGCACCGGCAGGAACACCAGTTCGGCATAGGCCGCCTGCCAGAGCAGGAAATTCGACAGCCGCTGCTCGCCGCTGGTGCGCACGATGAGGTCGAGCGGCGGCAGTTCGGCGGTGTCCAGCGCGCCGGCGATGCGCGCGGGGGTGACGTCCTCCGGGCTCAGGCGGCCGGCCGCCACCTCGCGGGCCAGCGTGCGGGCGGCGCGGGCAATCTCGTTCTGCGAGCCGTAATTGAAGGCGACCGCGAGCGTCAGCCCGTCATTGCCGCGCGTGAGGGCTTCGGCCTCGCGCAGCATGGCCTCGATCTCGCCGTCGCGCGGATGGCCCTCGCCGAGGATGCGCACCCGCACGTTGCGGGCGTGGAGGTCCTGGAGGTCGCGGCGGATGAACAGCTTGAGCAGCCCCATCAGCTCGTCGATCTCGCCCTCGGGGCGCGACCAGTTCTCGCTGGAGAAGCTGAAGACGGTCAGCGCCTCGATGCCGAGCTCGATCGCCGCGCGGATCGTGCGGCGCACCGCCTCGACGCCGCGGCGGTGTCCCTCGAAGCGCGGCAGCCCATGCGCCGTCGCCCAGCGCCCGTTGCCATCCATGATGATGGCGACGTGTCGCGGCACCGCTCGCCCGGTCGGCGCAGCCTCCGGCTGTCCGGCCTCGATCGGTGCATCGTCTGACACGTCCAACTTCGCGATCTTCAAGGAGGTCGACCTCCGCGCCACCGACCGGCGCCGCACTCAAACCGCCAGGATTTCCTTTTCCTTCGACGCGAGCACCTGGTCGATCTCGGCGATCGACTGGTCCGTCGCCTTCTGGACCTGGTCGCTCAGGCGGTCGAGGTCGTCGGAGCTCATGTCGCCGTCCTTCTCGGCCTTCTTCAGGCTGTCCATGCCGTCGCGGCGCACGTGGCGCACCGAGACCCGGCAGGCTTCGGCATATTTATGGGCAACCTTCACCAGCTCCTGGCGGCGGTCCTGGGTAAGCTCGGGAATACGCACGCGGATCACCTGGCCCTCGGTCTGCGGGTTGAGGCCGAGATTGGACTCGCGAATCGCCTTCTCCACCGCCGAGGTCATCCCGCGGTCCCACACCTGCACCGACAGCAGGCGTGGCTCGGGCACGTTGATCGACGCCACCTGGCTCAGCGGCATGTGGCTGCCATAGGCATCCACCTGGATCGGCTCCAGCAGGCTCGCCGAGGCGCGCCCGGTGCGCAGGCCGCTCAGCTCCTGCTTCAGGACACCGATGGCGCCCTGCATGCGGCGCTTCAGATCGGCAATATCGGTCGGACCAGTGCTCATAGCGGACCCTCGTCTTCGTCATGCGCCGGGTTCGCGTCGCGCGGGCCGCTCACGGCGGCAACCGCGCCTCGAGCGGCCGGACCCGGCTATATCAGATGGATTGCCGCGCGAGGCAAGCGGGGAGACCGCTGGCTACGGCGCGACGGTGGTGGAGCGCCCCCTTCCCCGCACCGCATCCTCGATGGCGCCGGGCTGACGGATGGAAAAAACGATGATCGGCAGCTTCGCCTCGCGCGCCAGCGCGAAGGCGGCGGCGTCCATCACCTTGAGGTCCTTGGCCAGTGCCTCGTCATGCGTCAGCCGCTCGTAGCGGGTCGCGGTCGGGTCCAGCTTGGGATCGGCGGTGTAGACGCCGTCGACATTGGTCGCCTTCATCACCGCGTCGCATTCCAGTTCGGCGGCGCGCAGCACGGCGCCGGTATCGGTGGTGAAATAGGGATTGCCGGTGCCGCCGGCCAGCACGACGATGCGCCCGCGCGACAGGTGGCGCGAGGCGGTCTGGCGGGCATAGGGCTCGCAGATGGTCGGCATCGGAATGGCGGAGAGCGTGCGGGCCGGGGTGCCGGCCTCCTCGATCGCCTTCTCCAGCGCCAGCGCGTTCATCACTGTCGCCAGCATGCCCATATGGTCGGCGGTGGCGCGGTCGAGGCCGCGGCCGGCGACGCTGGCGCCGCGCAGGATGTTGCCGCCGCCCACCACCACGGCCACCTCGGCGCCGCTGCTGCGTGCATCGGCGAGATCGCGGGCGATGCCCTCGATGGTCGGCCAGTGGAGGCCGAACGCCTCGCTGCCCATCAGCGCTTCACCGGACACCTTCACCAGCACGCGCCGGTACGTGATTTGCGGTTCCGCCGCTGTGGTCATGAGGCACCTTCCGAGCTTTCGCGCGGCGATCCGCGCCGCCGCCGGAGTAAAACACGCCGGGCTCACGCGTGGCGGCCCGGCGTGGTCTTATCAAACGCTTTGTGCGTCTCAGGCGCCGGCGGCCGCGGCGACCTCGGCGGCGAAGTCGCTCTCCTGCTTCTCGACGCCTTCGCCGAGGGCGAAGCGCACGAAGCCGGTGATCTTCACCGGAGCGCCGACCTTGCCCTCGCTCTCCTTCACCGCCTGGGCGACGGTCTTGGAGGGCTCGTGGATGAAGGCCTGCTCGAGCAGCGTGACTTCCTTGTAATAGGTCTTCAGGCCGCTCTCGACGATCTTCTCGACCACGTTGTCCGGCTTGCCGGACGCCTTGGCCTTCTCGGCCAGCACGTTGCGCTCGCGCGCCACCAGCTCGGGATCGATGGCGGAGGCGTCGAGCGCCTGCGGGTTGGCGGCGGCCACATGCATGGCGACCTGGCGGCCGAGGGCAGCGAGCTCCTCGCTCTTGCCGGTCGATTCGAGCGCGACCAGCACGCCGATCTTGCCGAGGCCCTCGCCCACCGAGCCGTGGATGTAGCTGGCGACGACGCCGGAGCCGACTTCCAGCTGCTTGGCGCGGCGCAGGTTCATGTTCTCGCCGATGGTGGCGATGGCGGTGGAGACCGCCTCGGCGACGGTGCCGCCGCCGGGATAGGCGGCCGAGGCCAGCGCGGCGACATCGTCGCCGGCGCCGAGCGCGACCTGGGCGATGTTGCGCACCAGCGCCTGGAACTGCTCGTTGCGGGCGACGAAGTCGGTCTCCGAATTCACCTCGACCACCACGCCCTTGGTGCCGGCGAGCGCGAGGCCGATGAGGCCCTCGGCGGCGACGCGGCCGGCCTTCTTGGCCGCCTTGGCAAGGCCCTTCTTGCGCAGCCAGTCGACGGCCGCCTCGATGTCGCCCGCGACTTCGCCGAGCGCGTTCTTGCAGTCCATCATGCCCGCGCCGGTCTTCTCGCGCAGCTCCTTCACCATGCCCGCGGTGATGTTGGCCATATTCCTATTCCTCACACGATCTCATGTGTCATTCGACGACACGGCCGGCCGGAGGGTTCCGGGCCGGCCGCGCCTTCACGAACTCGACGGCAGCGCAAGGCTGCCGCAAAACCCTTCCGCCTGCGTCACTCGACGTCGGCGGTCAGCCCCTTGGCCTGGGCGATCCAGCCGTCGACGCGGCCGGGCAGACCCACTTCCTCGCCGAGGCGGTGCGCATCGGCCGCATCGAGGGAGGCGATCTGCGAATAGTGGAAGATGCCGAGATCGGTCAGCTTCTTCTCGATGGCGGGCGACACGCCGGTCAGCTTCTTCAGGTCGTCGGCGATGCCGCGCGGACCCGAGAGCGGCTCGAAGCTCGACCACACGGTCTCGGCCGGCAGTTCCTCGACCATCGGAACCTCGGAGGCGCCGATATCGATGCCGATATCGCCCTGGGCGCGGCCGATGCCGTCGATCGCCGCGCGGGCGATGAGGTCGCAATAGAGGTTGATGGCGCGGCCGGCGTCGTCATTGCCCGGCACCGGGTAGGAGATGCCGTCGGGATCGCAATTGGTGTCGAGGATGGCCGCGACCGGAATGCCCAGGCGGCGCGCCTCGGCGACCGCGAGGTCTTCCTTGTTGGTATCGATGACGAACAGCAGGTCCGGCAGGCCGCCCATGTCGCGGATGCCGCCAAGGGCGCGGTCGAGCTTCTCGCGCTCGCGCTGGAGCGTCAGGCGCTCCTTCTTGGTGTAGCCGACGCCTTCGCCGGCATTGAGCAGCTCTTCGAGCTTCTTCAGGCGGGCGATGGAGTGGGAAATGGTCTTCCAGTTGGTCAGCATGCCGCCGAGCCAGCGGGAATTGACGTAATACTGGGCCGAACGCTTGGCCGCATCCGCCACCGAATCGGCCGCCTGGCGCTTGGTGCCGACGAACAGCACGCGGCCGCCGCGGGCCACAGTGTCGGACACCGCCTGCAGCGCGCGGGCCAGTGAAGGCACCGTCTGGGCGAGGTCGATGATGTGGATGTTGTTGCGGGTGCCGAAGATGAACGGGGCCATCTTCGGGTTCCAGCGGTGGGATTGATGGCCGAAATGCACGCCAGCTTCAAGCAGCTGGCGCATGGTGAAATCGGGAAGTGCCATGGTCGTCTCTCTTCCGGTTAGCCTCCGCGGACATGGCCGTGCCGAAGGATTCGGCGGCGGCACCGGAGCGGCCGGATTGCCCCTTCCACGCATGGAAAAGAGCCCGGCCGCGAAGTCCGCGTGCGGGATGGCGCGGCTTATAGGCGAGGTGACGGTCTTAGGCAAGAGAAACGGGTGGTTTCAGAAACGGGGGCCCTCACAAACCGGCGGCCTCAATGCATCTCCACCGCCACCACGCCGGGCACCGCCTTGATGGCGCCGGCGATCTGCGGCGAGAGGCCGAAGCGGCCGGGAAGCTTCACCTCCACCTCGGTGGCGCCCTTCTCGCCGAGCAGCAGCACGAAGGCGACCTCGCCGTCGCCGCGCCCGCCGCCGAGCGAGCCGAGCCGCGAGGCGACGCTCTCCAGCGGGTCGGTCGAGCGCAGGAAGATGCGCAGGCCCTTCTGCATCTTGGCCGCGGCCTGGTCGAGCGGCTCGGCGGTCTGGATGCGCGCGCGCACGTCCTCGCCCTGCAATTCGGCGGCGACGTGCAGCAGCAGCGCGGTGCCCGGCTCCAGCAGGTCGCGGAACTGGTTCAGCGCCTCGGAGAACAGGATCGCCTCGAACTGGCCGGATGGATCCGACAGGCCGACAATGCCCATCTTGCTGCCGCTCTTGGTGCGCCGCTCCTGCCGGCTCACCACGGTGGCGGCCAGCCGCCCGGCGGTGGCGCCGGCGCGCACCGAGCGGGAGAAGTCGCTCCAGCGCTGCACCCGGAAGCGCTCCAGCGCCTTGCCGTAATCGTCGAGCGGATGGCCGGTGAGGAAGAAGCCGATGGCGTCGTACTCCTTCTGCAGCCGGTCGGCCGGCAGCCAGGCCTCGACATGGGGAATATGCAGGTCGACCTTCACCGTCTCGCCGCCGAACATGTTCCACTGGCCGGAGGCGGCCTCGGCGCTCGCCGCCTGCGCATGGCCGAGCACCGCCTCGACGGCGGCACTCGCGCGGGCGCGGTTCGGCTCCAGCGAGTCGAAGGCGCCGGCATTGACCAGGCTCTCCATGGTCCGCTTGTTCAGCGCCTTGGCGTTGATGCGGGCGGCGAAGTCGGCGAGGTCCTTGAACGGCCGGTCGCCCCGCGCCTCGACGATGGCGTCCACGGCCTGCACGCCCACCCCCTTGATGGCGGCGAGCGCATAGTGGATGCGCCCGTCCTTCACCGCGAAATCGCGGCCGGAATGGTTCACCGAGGGCGGCACCACCACGATATCGAGCCGCTGCGCCTCCTGGCGGAATTCCGCCAGCTTGTCGGTATTGCCCATGTCGAGCGTCATCGAGGCGGCGAGGAACTCGGTGGCGTAGTTGGCCTTCATGAAGGCGGTCTGGTAGGCGACCAGCGCATAGGCGGCGGCGTGGCTCTTGTTGAAGCCGTAATCGGCGAACTTGGCCAGCAGGTCGAAGATCTCCGAGGCCTTGGCCTTCGGCACGCCGCGCTCGACGGCGCCGTCGACGAAGCGCTCGCGCTGCTTGTCCATCTCGGCGCGGATCTTCTTGCCCATGGCGCGGCGCAGCAGATCCGCCTCGCCGAGCGAATAGCCCGACAGCGTCTGCGCGATCTGCATCACCTGCTCCTGGTAGATGATGACGCCGTAGGTCTCCTTCAGGCTGGCTTCGAGCGCCGGGTGGACATACTCGGCCTTTTCCTGCCCGTTCTTCACCGCGCAATAGACCGGGATATTGGCCATCGGGCCCGGACGGTACAGCGCCACTAGCGCGATGATGTCCTCCAGCCGGTCCGGCTTCATGTCGACGAGGGCGCGCCGCATGCCGGCGCTTTCCACCTGGAACACCCCGACCGTCTCGCCGCGCGTCATCATCGCGTAGCTTTTCTCGTCGTCGAGCGCGATGGTGCCGAGATCGAGCTTGATGCCGCGCTGGCCGACGAGCCGCACCGCGGTCTGCAGCACGGTCAGCGTCTTCAGGCCGAGAAAGTCGAACTTCACCAGCCCGGCCTGCTCGATCCACTTCATGTTGTACTGCGTCACCGGCATGTCGGAGCGCGGATCGCGATAGAGCGGCACCAGCCGGGAGAGCGGCCGATCGCCGATGACGATGCCGGCGGCATGGGTGGAGGCGTGGCGGTTGAGCCCTTCCAGCCGGGTGGCGATGTCGAAGGCGCGCTTCACCACCGGGTTGGCGTCGGCTTCCGCCTGAAGCTTCGGCTCGTCGTTGATCGCCTGCTTCAGCGTCACCGGATTGGCCGGGTTCTGCGGCACCAGCTTGCACAGCTTGTCGACCTGGCCATAGGGCATTTCCAGCACCCGGCCGACGTCGCGCAGCACGCCGCGCGCCTGCAGCGTACCGAAGGTGATGATCTGCGCCACCTGGTCGCGGCCGTAGCGCTGCTGCACGTAGCGGATCACCTCGTCGCGGCGCTCCTGGCAGAAATCGATGTCGAAATCGGGCATCGACACGCGCTCGGGATTGAGGAAGCGCTCGAACAGCAGCCCGAAGCGCAGCGGATCGAGATCGGTGATGGTCAGCGAATAGGCGACCAGCGAGCCGGCGCCCGAGCCGCGGCCCGGCCCGACCGGGATATCGTGCTGCTTCGCCCATTTGATGAAGTCCGACACGATGAGGAAATAGCCGGGGAACTTCATCTTGGTGATGATGTCGAGCTCGAAGGCCAGACGGTCGCGATAGTCCTTCTCGGTGAGATCCGGCGCCGGGCCGTGAACGGCCAGACGCGCCGCCAACCCCTCCTCCGCCTGCACGCGCAACTCCTCGGCCTCGTCGCGCTCCATGGTGAAGCGCGGCAGGATCGGCTTCACCGTGCGCGGGCGATAGGCGCAGCGGCGGGCGATCTCGACGGTGTTGGCCAGCGCCTCGGGCAGGTCCTCGAACAGCTTGATCATCTCCGCCCTTGTGCGGAAACGGTGATGCGGCGTGAGCTGGCGCCGCTCGCTCTCCGCCACCAGCCGCCCCTCGGCGATGCAGATCAGCGCGTCATGCGCCTCGTAGTCGTCCTGCGTGCCGAAGAACGGCTCGTTGGCGGCGACCAGCGGCACTTCCATGCGATAGGCGAAATCGACCAGCGTGCGCTCGACCCGGCGCTCCTCGGCGATGCCGTGACGCTGGATCTCGACATAGAGCCGGTCGCCGAACAGGACCTTGAGGGCCTCCAGCCGCTGGGCGGCGACATCCGGCGCGCCGAGCACGATCGCCCGGTCGATGGGGCCGGAGGGACCGCCCGTGAGGCAGATCAGGCCGGCGGCGCGGGCCTCCAGCCAGTCCGCCTTGATATGCGGGGCGCCATCGTCGGCGGTGTCGAGATAGGAGCGCGACACCAGCTCCATCAGGTGCCCCCAGCCGGTCTCGTCGGCGGCGAGCAGCACCAGGCGGGGACGTTGCGCATGCGCCGGGCCGCGACCGGCCTGGTCGCCGAAATCGATGGCGAGCGCGCAGCCGACGATGGGCTGGATGCCGGCGCCGGCCATCTTCTCGGAGAATTCCAGCGCGCCGAACAGATTGCCGGTGTCGGTCAGCGCGATGGCCGGCTGATGGTCCTTCTTGACCAGATCGGCGAGCTTGCCGACCGGCAGCGCCCCTTCCAGCAGCGAATAGGAGGAATGGACGTGGAGATGCACGAATCCGACATCGGCCTCGGCCATGGGAACTTCCTTTCGCGACTCAATCGGCCTTCATGGTGGGCATCGCGCCCCGCGGCGTCCACCTCGGCGTCCACAGGCGGCGCGGTGTTTCCCCGCCATCCTCTATACGCCGGTGAATACCCCGGCCCAGATGCCGATCATCGCGACGAACAGGCCGATGGACGACAGGGCGGCGACTTCCTGCAACAGGATGCGGATCATGGCGACCTCCGTTTGATCCATTTGAGTATGGAACATACAGAGAACATCGGGGATAAGCCGCTTCAGGTCAAGCTTTGTTCCCTCTCTGTTCCAGGTCGTGGTTGCGGAAGCGCTAACGTGACGTGTCGAATTCTCGGCAATATTCAGCCGATACGGGGCGGCCAGAAGAGGTCGAGGCGCACCGACAGTCCGCTTCCACCGAACGCGTCGGCGCCGACGATCAGCGCGCTGCAGCGCGCCGGCTTGCCGTCCATCGCCTCCAGGAAGGTCATCACCTCGCTACGGCAGATCTCGCCGACGGTGGCGCCCTCGATCACCACCCGGATGCGGATGGCATCGCGCGCCTGCGACGCCTCCGGCACCAGCTCGGCGACACAGTCATAGCCCGACGGGGTGGAGGCCCGCACCGAGAAACGGTCGAGCGTCGCCTGATGTTCGTCGGCATGGTCGACCAGATAGTCGTAGTCGCCGTCGCCGGCGAGGCGCTGCCATGCGGTCGGCGGCACATAACGGGTGCCAAGCAGCCGCAGCATGACGATCAGCGCCACCGCCGCCACCACGGCGATGGACATGAGCGTCAGAGGATCGCTGCTCGGCAGGTTCATTCGGACGATTCTCGCTGGCGGGAAAGAGGTAACATAATACAGGACACCTCCGCCACAACCGTCCGGCCCCTATCAGGCCAGCTCCACCACCTGTCCGTCCTGGATGGTGACGCGCCGATGCATGCGATAGGCAAGTTCGAGATTATGGGTGGCGATCACCGCCGCCAGTCCCGTCGCCTCCACCAGTTGCTGCAAGGCACCGAACACATGGTCGGCGGTGTGCGGGTCGAGATTGCCGGTCGGCTCGTCGGCCAGCAGCACCCGCGGCGCGTTGGCGACGGCGCGGGCGATGGCGACGCGCTGCTGCTCGCCGCCCGACAATTCGCCGGGGCGGTGCTCCAGCCGCTTGCCGAGGCCGAGATAGGTCAGCAGCTCGGTGCCGCGCCTGGCCGCCTCGCGCTTGGCGAGGCCGCGGATCATCTGCGGCAGCATCACATTCTCCAGCGCCGAGAATTCCGGCAGGAGATGGTGGAACTGGTAGACGAAGCCGATATCGGTGCGGCGGATGCGGGTGCGCTCGGCATCCGGCAGGCCGGCGGTCGGCTGGCTGCCGATATGCACCTCGCCGGCATCCTGGTGCTCCAGCAGGCCGGCAATGTGCAGGAGCGTCGACTTGCCGGTGCCGGAGGGCGCGACCAGCGCCACCGACTGACCCTCCATCACGACGAAATCGGCGCCGCGCAGAATTTCCAGCGTGCCCTCACCCTGGACGTAGCGGCGTTCGATGGCTTCGAGGCGCAGCGCGGCGGCCATGCGGGCCTCACTCGTAGCGCAGCGCTTCCACCGGATCGAGGCGCGCGGCGCGCCAGGACGGGTAGAGCGGAGCGAGGAAGGACAGGACCAGCGCCATGACCACCACGGTCGCGGTCTCGCCGGCATTCATCTCGGCCGGCAGGCGCGAGAGATAATAGAGTTCCGGCGAGAACAGCTCGGTGGCGGTGAGCCAGGAGATGAACTGGCGGATCTCCTCGACGTTCAGGCAGACGACGAGCCCGAGCAGGAAGCCCGCCAGCGTGCCCACGACGCCGATCGCCGCGCCGGTGACCAGGAAGATGCGCATGATCGCCCCGCGCGAGGCGCCCATGGTGCGCAGGATGCCGATGTCGCGGCCCTTGTCCTTCACCAGCATGTTGAGGCCGGACACGATGTTGAACGCCGCCACCACCACGATGAGGGTGAGGATGAGGAACATCACGTTCCGCTCCACCTGCAGCGCGTTGAAGAAGGTGGCGTTTCGCTGTCGCCAGTCGACGATATAGACCGGCCGGCCCGCCGCCTGCTGCACCTCGGCCCGGTAGCGCTCGATGGCGTCGGGATTGTCGGTGTAGACCTCGATGGCGGTAACGTCGCCGTCCTTGTTGAAATAGGCCTGCGCCTCCGGCAGCGGCATGAACACGAAGGCGCCGTCATATTCCGACATGCCGATCTCGAAGATGGCGGCGATGCGGTAGGCCTTTATGCGCGGCGAGGTCCCCATCGGGGTGACGGCACCGCGCGGCGAGACCAGGGTCATGTTGTCGCCGGCATGCAGCGACAGCTGGTCGGCGAGGCGCTTGCCGATGGCGATCCCCTCCCCGCTGTCGAAGCCCTCCAGCGTGCCTTCGCGGATGTTGGAGCCGATCGAGGGCAGGTCCCGCAGATTGGCCTCCGAGATGCCGCGCACCAGCACGCCGCTGGCATTGAACGCCGAGGAGGCCAGCGCCTGTCCCTCGATCAGCGGCACGGCGAACTTGATGCCCGGCACGCCGGCGATGCGCTTGGCCACCGCGTCGTAATCGGTGAGCGGGCTGTCGATCGGCTGTACCAGCAGATGGCCGTTGAGGCCGAGGATCTTCGACAGCAGCTCGGTGCGGAAGCCGTTCATCACCGCCATGACGATGATCAGCGTCGCCACGCCCAGCACGATGCCGAGGAAGGAGAAGCCGGCGATGACCGAGATGAAGCCTTCCTTGCGGCGCGCGCGCAGATAGCGCAGCGACAGCATCCATTCGAAGGCGCTGAACGGGCGCGTGCCGGACGGCTCGCCTCCGGTCGCCGAGGGCGCAGCCGGCTTCTTCGCCGGCTTTGCCGCGCGTGCGGCAGCTTTTTCCGCGACCTTGGCCGCCATCTGTCCTCCGCCCGCCGGGCTCATTCGAGAATGCGGGCGAGCGCCGCCGCGACGGTGAGGTTTTCGCGCGAGCCGTCGGCCCGGCGCTTCAGCTCCACCGTGCCGGCGGCGAGGCCCTTCGGCCCGACGATGATCTGCCAGGGCAGGCCGATCAGGTCGGCGGTGGCGAACTTGGAGCCGGGACGCTCCTCGGTATCATCATAGAGCACGTCGACGCCGCGGGCGGTCAGATCGGCATAGAGGCTCTCGCAGGCGGCGTCGGTGGCCGCGTCGCCGGCCTTGAGGTTCAGGATGCCGACGCGGAACGGCGCGATCGCCTCCGGCCAGATGATGCCGTTCTCGTCATGCGAGGCCTCGATGATCGCCGCCACCAGACGCGACGGGCCGATGCCGTAGGAGCCCATGTGGACCGGGCGCTCGACGCCGTCCGGCCCGGTGACCTTGGCGCCCATCGGCTCGGAATATTTGGTGCCGAAATAGAAGATGTGGCCGACCTCGATGCCGCGCGCCGACAGCCGGCTCTCCTCCGGCACCTGCGCGAAGGCGTCGGCGTCGTGCTTCTCCTCGGTGGCCGCGTAGAGACTGGTCCACTGGTCGACGATCGACTGCAGCTGCGCCGGGTCGGCGAAATCGACATCGGCGCCCGGCGTCGCCATGCCGAGATAGTCGGCGTGGCAGAACACCTCGCTCTCGCCGGTGGAGGCGAGGATGATGAATTCGTGGCTGTGATTGCCGCCGATCGGGCCGGTATCGGCCACCATCGGGATCGCCTTGAGGCCGAGGCGCGCGAAGGTCCTGAGATAGGCGACGAACATGCGGTTATAGGCGGTGACGGCGCTGTCGAAATCGAGGTCGACCGAATAGGCGTCCTTCATCAGGAATTCGCGCGAGCGCATGACGCCGAAGCGCGGGCGCACCTCGTCGCGGAACTTCCACTGGATATGGTAGAGGTTCAGCGGCAGGTCCTTGTAGGACTTCACATAGGCGCGAACGATCTCGGTCAGCATCTCCTCGTTGGTCGGCCCGAACAGCATGTCGCGTTCGTGGCGATCCTTGATGCGGAGCATTTCCTTGCCGTAGTCGTCATAGCGCCCGCTCTCGCGCCACAGATCCGCCGACTGGATGGTCGGCATCAGGATCTCGATGGCGCCGGAGCGGTTCTGCTCCTCGCGGATGACCTTGCAGATCTTGTCGAGCACCAGCTTGCCCAGCGGCAGCCAGGCATAGATGCCGGCGCTCTCCTGCCGGATCATGCCGGCGCGCAGCATCAGCCGGTGCGAGACGATTTCGGCTTCCTTCGGCACTTCGCGCAGGATGGGAAGGAAGTAGCGGGACAGGCGCATCGGACAGGACTCGCGATTCGGCCGGCGCGGATGGCCGGAAAGACGGAGCCGAGTGAAACCGGATCGGCGCCGAAAAGACAAGCCCTCGCCGCCCCGTCTCCCGGCCCGAAACCGCGTGGCGACGCCGATGTGAACGCCCGCCACGCTTCCGATGCACTTTTGACTATTGCGCTGCACAAACGATCTATTGCGGCGCAAGGATGACAAGCAGGTTAATTCCGGCCTATGTTGATTTCCTCAAGAAAGGGGTCCGCCCGTCGACGCTCAGGCGCGATGTTCGGCCCGGGTCTCGGGAGGAATGATCGGCAAGAAAGCCCCCTGGCGGATCACCGTAATGGGACGGAACCAGGCGCGGGCGGCCATGACGAAAGAGAAGGCGGGATCCTCGGATCCCGCCTCTTTTTTTGCCTGCCGGCAAGCAAAACGGCCGGTCAATCGACCTTGAACGGCATCGGGAACATGTCGAGCCGCAGCCGGTGGGTCTCGATCGCGAAAGCGAACAGCCCGACGATGACGGCGGAGATGAGCGTGGTGGCGATCGCCTTGCGCAGCAGCAGCGGGCGCTGCGGCGCGCCGGGCTCGGTGCCGTCGCCGAGCGCGCCGTCCTCGTGCTGCGAGCGCACGCCGAACGGCAGGGTGGCGAAGATCACCGTCCACCAGACGATGAAATAGATCGCGACATAGGTGCCGATGCCGAGCACGGTTCAGGCCTGCTCCAGTTCGACGAGGGTGCCGTTGAAATCCTTGGGATGCAGGAACAGCACCGGCTTGCCATGGGCGCCGAGGCGCGGCTCGCCGCTGCCCAGCACCCGTGCGCCCGCCGCCTTCAGCCGGTCGCGGGCCTCCAGGATATCGTCGACCTCGTAGCAGATATGGTGGATGCCGCCATCCGGGTTGCGATCGAGGAATTTCGCCACCGGCGAGCCGGTCCCCAGCAGCCCGAGCAGCTCGATCTTGGTATTGGGCAGCTCGACGAACACCGTCGTCACCCCGTGCTCGGGCTGGTCGACCGCCTCGGACACCGTAGCGCCGAGCGTGTCGCGATAAAGCGCGGTCGCCGCGGCCAGGTCCGGCACCGCGATGGCGACATGGTTGAGACGACCGATCATGACAGCACCTCCCGCCCGCTAGCGGGCGAAGTCCTTCATACCGTGATCACCAGCACATGGCAGAGCGGCTTCTTGCCCCAGGCGCCGTTCACCTGCGAGCGTACGGCGCGGGTGAGCGACTCCGCCACCGCGTCCGGGTCGCGCCGGCGCGGCTTCGGCAGGCCGTCGAGACAGTCGAGAATGGCGTCCTCGATCACCTCGTCGAGCGGCTTGCCGCCAAGGCCGAGCTGCGGCAAGCCGCTGAGGTCGATCATCGGGTCGCCGACCACCTCGCCCTTGGAGGTCATCGCCACCGCCACCGACACCAGGCCGGCGAAGGACAGCCGTCGGCGCTCGGCGATCGCCGGGTCGGCGTCGCCGACCAGGACCTGGCCGTCCTTGTAGAGCTTGCCGACCGGGATCTCCTCGATCACCTCGGCGTCGTGCGACGGGTCTTCGCCGATCAGCCGCACCATGTCGCCGTCGACGATGCGCACCACCTGCTGCGCGCCCATGCGGCGGGCGAGATCGGCGTGCTCGGACAGGTGCAGCGGCTCGCCATGCACCGGCACAGAGATGCGCGGGCGCAGCCACTTGTACATCTGCTCCAGCTCGCCGCGGCGCGGATGGCCGGAGACATGCACCAGCGCGTCGCGGTCGGTGGTCACCTTCACGCCATCCAGGATCAGCGCGTTGATGATGCGGTTCACCGCCCGCTCGTTGCCCGGAATGGTGCGCGAGGAGAAGATGACGTGGTCGCCGGCGGAAAGCGCGATCTCCGGGTGATCGTCATCGGCGATGCGGGCCAATGCCGCGCGCGGCTCGCCCTGGCTGCCGGTGAGGATCGCCACCACCTTCTCGCGCGGCAGGAAGCCATAGGCATCCACCGAGCGGAACGGCGGCAGGCCGTCGAGCAGCCTTTGCTCGCGCGCGACGCCGATGACGCGCTCCATCGCCCGGCCGACCAGCACCACTTCGCGTCCGACCGAGATCGCCGCCTCCGCCACCGAGCGGATGCGCGCGACATTGGAGGCGAAGGTGGTGACGGCGACGCGATGGGGCGAGGCGCGCATCAGGTCGGCCAGCACGGCGCCGACCTCGATTTCCGACGGCGAGACGCCCTCGCGAATGGCATTGGTCGAATCGCAGATCACCGCCCGCACGCCCTCGTCGCCGAGCGCGGTGAAGCGGGCCGGATCGGTGACGTTGCCGACCACCGGGGTCGGGTCGATCTTCCAGTCGCCGGTATGCACCACGAGGCCCAGCGGCGTGCGCAGCGCCAGCGCATGGCTGTCGGGAATCGAATGCGCCACCGGCACGAACTCGACATCGAACGGGCCGATCTTCTCGCGCCCCCCCGAGGCGACGACGCGGAACGGGATCTTCGGCGCGCCGGGCTCGCCAAGGCGGCGGGCCTCGGCCAGGGCGGCGGTGAAAGGCGTCGTGTAGACCGGGCAGCCGAGGCGCGGCCACAGATCGACCAGCGCCCCGACATGGTCCTCATGGCCGTGGGTGAGCACGAGGCCGACGATGTTCTCGCGCTCCCGATCGAGGAAGGCGATGTCCGGCATGATGATGTCCACGCCCGGCACGTCCGGCCCGGCGAAGGAGATGCCGAGATCCACGACCAGCCACTGCCGCTTGTGGCGGGGGCCGTAACCGTAGATCCCGAGATTCATGCCGATCTCGCCGACGCCTCCCAGTGCCGCGAAGACCAACTCGTCCGAAGACTTGCTCACTCAACTGCCTTTCATCACCCATGACCCGCCGACGACGGGAAAATGTCGCCGGCACGGATGGTCTCGCGCACCCCGTCGGGGCGGCGCAGGACCAGGGCACCGGAAAAATCCAGCGCCTCGAATATGCCTTCGGTCTCGCGACCGTGCAGCCGCACCGTCACCGCCCGGCCGATGCCGAGCGCACAGCGCAGCCAGGATTCGCGGGTCCGCGAAAACCCCTCGCCACGATCCCATTGCGCAAGTCGCGCCTGCATGGCGGTATCGAGCGCCGAAAGCAAGGAGTCTGGCTCGGTCGGAAACCCGGCGGCGGCGAGACTGGTAGTCGGATAGGGAGCATCGCCGGGGCTGCGGGCGCAGTTGACGCCGAAGCCGATCACCGTCGCCATCCGCCGGTCCGCCAGCACCGTGCCCTCGAGCAGGATGCCGGCGAGCTTGCCGCCGTCGATGAGCACGTCGTTCGGCCATTTCACGCCGATGCGCAGGGGATCGATGCCGGTCACCGCCCGCACCGCGTCGTAGAGCGCCAGCGCCGCGACGAAGCACAGCTCCGGCTGGCGCACCGGCGGGCCGGGATCGACCAGCAGCAGCGAGGCGTAGAGATTGCCGGGCCGGGAATCCCAGGGCCGCCCGCGCCGGCCGCGGCCGGCGGTCTGGCGGGCGGCCACGAACCAGCAGGGCGCGGCGGTGGGTGCCCCCCCGGTTGCGCGGGCCAGCGCCTCCGAATTGGTGGAGCCGATCTCCTCGAAACGAACGACCGGCGTTGCGCCCCGTCCTGCGCCCATCCTCAGAAGAGCGCCTTCGCCGCCACCCCCGCGGCAGCCAGCAACGGCGCCGGATAGACGAAGAGCAGCAGCGTGAACAGGCCGGAAACCGCCAGCACCGCCTTCAGCTCGCCCGGCATCGGCTCGAACGGAGCGGCCGGCTCGTCGAAATACATCACCTTGACGATGCGCAGATAGTAGAACGCGCCGACGACGCTCGCCAGCACGCCGACCACCGCCAGGGTGTAGAGCCCGGCCTGGATCGCCGCGAGGAAGACGTAGTACTTCGCCAGGAAGCCGGCGAGCGGCGGGATGCCGGCCAGCGAGAACATCAGCGCCGCCAGCATGAACGCCTTCACCGGGCTGGTGCGGGCGAGGCCGGCGAGGTCCTCGTAGGTCTCCACCATGCCGTCCTTGCGGCGCATGGACAGGATGCAGGCGAAGGTGCCGAGCGTCATCGCCACATAGACGGTCATGTAGACGAGCACGCCGCGTACGCCCTCCTCGGTGCCGGCGGCGAGGCCGACCAGCGCGTAGCCCATGTGGCCGATGGAGGAATAGGCCATCAGGCGCTTCAGGTTCTTCTGGCCGATGGCGGCGAAGGCGCCGAGCACCATCGAGGCCAGCGAGATGAACACCACGATCTGCTGCCACTGGTGGGCGACGTTCGGCAGAGCCTCGATGGAGAAGCGCACGAACACCGCGATGGCCGCCACCTTCGGCGCGGCGCCGAAGAAGGCGGTGACCGGGGTCGGCGCGCCCTCGTAGACGTCCGGCGTCCACATGTGGAACGGCACCGCCGACACCTTGAAGGCGAGGCCGGCGAACATGAACACGATGCCGAAGATCAGCCCCAGCGACGGCTCGCGCGCGGCATCGGCGATCCTGGCGAAGTTCACCGAGCCGGTGAAGCCGTAGATCAGCGAGGCGCCGTAGAGCAGCATGCCGGAGGACAGCGCGCCCAGGACGAAATATTTCAGGCCCGCCTCGGTGGAGCGCACCGAATCCCGGTTGTTCGCCGCGATGACGTAGAGCGCCAGGCTCATCAGCTCGAGGCCCATATAGAGGGCGATGAGGTCCCCGGCCGAGATCAGCATCATCATGCCGAGCGTCGAGAGCAGGATCAGGATCGCGTATTCGAAGCGGCTCTGCTTCTCGACCTTCAGCCAGTCCACCGACATGGCGAGCGCGCCGCCGGAGCCGAGCAGGGTCAGCACCTTCAGGAAGCGCGCATAGGCATCGACCTGGAAGCTGCCGTTGAACAGCACCGCCGGCTCGGACGGGCCGAGCAGCACCAGCACCAGCGCGGCGAACAGGGCCGCCAGCGCCAGGCCGTTCACCGTGTCCACCGATTTCGAACCGGCAATGGCGCCGAACAGCACCAGGGACAGCGCGACGAAGGCCAGGAGCATTTCCGGCAGCGCGGGGCCGAGCGCAGCGAGGGAGAAGGTCATCTTACGGGCTCCGCGAGCATCATGGATCGGTTCAAGGCAGCCCCCGTCAGTGCAGCGCCAGCGCGGCAGCCTTGACGGCGCCGGCGGCGAGATCGGCGCGGGCGACGATCGCCTGCACGGCGACGTTGCACGCATCGAGGATCGGGCCCGGCCAGATGCCGAACAGGATGGTGAAGAACAGCAGCGGGATGAGCGAGGCGAGCTCCCGGCGGTTGACGTCGAGAATGTCCTTCAGTCTCTCCTTCTCCAGCGGCCCGAAGATCACCCGGCGATACAGCCAGAGCGCATAGGCCGCCGACAGGATGACGCCGGTGGTGGCGAAGAACGCCACCCAGTTGTTGCGGCCGAACACCGCGAGCAGGGTCAGGAGCTCGCCGATGAAGCCGGAGGTGCCGGGCAGGCCGACATTGGCCATGGTGAACACCATGAACACCGTCGCGTAGACCGGCATCCGGTTGACCAGCCCGCCATAGGCGGCGATCTCGCGGGTGTGCATGCGGTCATAGACCACGCCGACGCACAGGAACAGCGCGCCCGACACGAAGCCGTGGCTGACCATCTGGAACACCGCGCCCTGGATGCCCTCCTGCGTCAGGGTGAAGATGCCCATGGTGACGTAGCCCATGTGCGCCACCGACGAGTAGGCGATCAGCTTCTTGATGTCTTCCTGCATCAGCGCGACCAGCGAAGTGTAGATGATCGCCACCACCGACAGGGTGAACACGAACGGCGCGAAATAGGCCGAGGCGTCCGGGAACATCGGCAGGCTGAAGCGCAGCAGGCCGTAGCCGCCCATCTTCAGCATGATGCCGGCAAGAATGACCGAGCCGGCGGTCGGTGCCTCGACATGCGCGTCCGGCAGCCAGGTATGCACCGGCCACATCGGCATCTTCACCGCGAAGGAGGCGAAGAAGGCGAGCCAGAGCCAGGTCTGCATCCCGGCGGGGAAGCCGAAGGTCAGCAGCTTGGTGATGTCGGTGGTGCCAGCCTGCCAGTACATCGCCATGATGGCGAGCATCATCAGCACCGAGCCGGCCAGCGTGTAGAGGAAGAACTTGAAGGTGGCGTAGATGCGCCGCTTGCCGCCCCAGATGCCGATGATGAGGAACATCGGGATCAGGCCGCCTTCGAAGAAGATGTAGAACTGCAGCAGGTCCAGCGACGTGAAGGTGCCGATCATCAGCGTCTCGAGCACCAGGAAGCAGATCATGTACTCCTTGACGCGCACATGGATCGATTCCCAGCTCGCCAGGATGCACATCGGCATCAGCAGCGTGGTGAGCAGCACGAAGGGCAGCGAGATGCCGTCCACGCCCATGCGATAGGCGGCGATGTCGCCCAGCCAGGGGCGGTATTCCTGAAACTGGAAGTCGGTATTGGCCGGATCGAAGCCGAACAGCAGCAGCAGCGAGATCAGGAAGGTGACGAGGGTCGCCCACAGCGCGACCCAGCGGGCATTGCGCTGCGCGACCTCGTCGTCGCCGCGGATCATCAGCACGATCAGCAGCGCGCCGACCACCGGCAGGAAGGCGACGACCGAAAGAATGGGCCAGTCGTACATCAGTGCGCCCCCCCGAACATGAACCAGGTGATGAAGGCGGCGACGCCGACCAGCATCACGAACGCGTAGTGGTAGAGATAGCCGGTCTGCAGGCGCACGACGCGGTTGGTCACGTCGATCACCCGCGCGGAGATGCCGTTCGGTCCCCACCCGTCGATGACGCGCCCGTCGCCTTCCTTCCAGAGGAAGCGGCCGAGCCACATCGTCGGCCGGACGAACAGGAAGTCGTAGAGCTCGTCGATGTACCACTTGTTGAGCAGGAAGCGGTACAGAACGTCATTGCGCCTGGCCAGCGCCTTCGGCACCGCCGGATTGAGGATGTACATCCAGTAGGCGAGCACGAAGCCGAGCACCATCATCACCGTCGGCGCATATTTCGCCCAGGCGGGAACGTGGTGGATCTCTTCCAGGATCTTGTTGTCCGGCGCCATGAAGATGGCTTCGCGGAAGAAGTGCTCGACATCGTGACCGGCGAAGTAGGGATAGAAGATCATACCGGCGAAGAGCGCCCCCACCGACAGCACGCCGAGCGGAACCATCATCGACAGCGGCGATTCATGCGCGTGGTCGAACGTGTGGTGGTCGGCGCGGGTGTGGCCGTGGAAGGTGAGGAAGGCGAGGCGCCAGGAATAGAACGAGGTCAGCGCCGCCGCCACCACCGTGCTCAGCCAGCCATAGGTGGCGAGCGGGTTGTGGCTGACGAAGGCCGCCTCGATGATGGCGTCCTTGGAATAGTAGCCGGCGGTGAAGGGGAAGCCGGTCAGCGCCAGCGTGCCGATCACCATGGCGGCATAGGTATAGGGGATCTTCTTCGCGAGCCCGCCCATGTGCCGCATGTCCTGCTCGTGGTGCATCGCATGGATGACCGAGCCGGCGCCGAGGAACAGCAGCGCCTTGAAGAAGGCATGGGTGAACAGGTGGAACACGCCGATCGAATAGGCCCCGACGCCGAGAGCCACGAACATGTAGCCGAGCTGCGAGCAGGTCGAGTAGGCGATCACCCGCTTGATGTCGGTCTGGACGAGGCCGACCGTCGCCGCGAAGAAGGCGGTAGTCGCCCCGAAGAAGATCACCACGGTGAGCGCGGTCTGCGACAGCTCGAACAGCGGCGACAGGCGCGCCACCATGAACACGCCGGCCGTCACCATGGTGGCGGCATGGATGAGCGCCGAGACCGGGGTCGGGCCCTCCATCGCGTCCGGCAGCCATGTGTGCAGGCCGAACTGCGCCGACTTGCCCATGGCGCCGACGAACAGCAGCAGGCAGATGATGGTCGGCGCGTCCCAGTCGTGGCCGAGGAAGTGGATGGTCTTGCCGACCAGCGACGGCGCCGCGGCGAAGACCTGCTCGAAGCCGACCGCGCCGGTCATCATGAACACGGCGAAGATGCCGAGCGCGAAGCCGAAATCGCCGACGCGGTTGACGATGAACGCCTTCATCGCCGCCGCGCAGGCCGAGGGCTTCTCGTACCAGAAGCCGATCAGCAGGTAGGAGGCGAGGCCCACGCCCTCCCAGCCGAAGAACAGCTGCACGAGGTTGTCCGCCGTCACCAGCATCAGCATGGCGAAGGTGAACAGCGAGAGATAGGCGAAGAAGCGCGGGCGGCTCGGATCCTCGTGCATGTAGCCGACGGAATAGAGGTGCACCAGCGAGGACACGGTGGTCACCACGATGAGCATCATCGCGGTCAGCGTGTCGACGCGCAGCGCCCATTTCACGTCGAGGCCGCCGGAGGAAATCCAGGTGAAGAGCTCGACCGTGCCGCCCTGCCCGCCGAAGCCGGTCTGGATGAAGGTGATCCAGGACAGCAGGCAGGAGATGAACAGGGCGCCGGTGGTCACGATCTCGGAGGCGCGCGCACCGATGACGCGGCCGAAAAGCCCCGCGATCAGGAAGCCCGCGAGTGGGAGGAAGACGATCGCCTGATACATAAACGGGTCTCCCTCAACCCTTCATCGTGTTGATGTCCTCGACGGCGATCGAACCGCGATTGCGGTAGAACACCACGAGGATGGCGAGGCCGATGGCCGCCTCGGCGGCGGCAACCGTCAGCACGAACAGCGCGAAGATCTGTCCGGTGATGTTGCCGAGGAACACCGAGAAGGCGACGAAGTTGATGTTCACGGCGAGCAGGATCAGCTCGACCGACATCAGGATGACGATCACGTTCTTCCGGTTGAGGAAGATGCCGAGCGTGCCCAGCGTGAACAGGATCGCCGCCACGGTCAGGTAATGCGAGAGACCGATGACCATGACTCAGAGCCCCTTGCCCGAGGGCACCTTGACGACGTCCATCGCCATGGCCTTGGTGCGCGCGTTCTGCACCGGAATGCTCTGGCGCTTGACGTTGGGCTTGTGGCGCAGCGTCAGCACGATGGCGCCGATCATCGCCACCAGCAGGATGAGCGCCGCCGCCTGGAAGAAATAGACGTAGTCGGTGTAGAGCACGCGGCCGATCTGCACCGTGTTCGGCACGTCGGAGGCGACGTTCGCCACCGCGCCGGTGACGCCGGTCCCGAAGGTCCAGGAGCCGAACACCAGCACCAGCTCGGCGAGGAACACGAGGCCGATCAGCGCGCCCACCGGCAGATATTGCAGGAAGCCCTGGCGCAGCTCGACGAAGTCGACGTCGAGCATCATCACCACGAACAGGAACAGCACCGCCACCGCGCCGACATAGACAACCACCAGCAGCATCGCCAGGAACTCGGCGCCGACCAGGATGAACAGCCCCGCCGCGTTGACGAAGGTGAGGATGAGGTACAGCACCGAATGCACCGGGTTGCGCGAGGCGATGACCATGAAGGCCGACGCCACCGCCACACCGGCGAAGAGATAGAAGAACAGCGCGGCGAGGCTCATGCCCGGCACTCCCCCTTGAACCCGGCGGCGAAACCAATCGCCTGGCCGGCCCGCGCTTCGGCGGCCATTCCCGTCACGTCGATCACTCGTCTTCCCCCCGCCGCTCAACGATAGGGCGCGTCGAGCGCCATGTTGCGCGCGATCTCGCGTTCCCAGCGGTCGCCATTGGCGAGCAGCTTGGCCTTGTCGTAATAGAGTTCCTCGCGCGTCTCGGTGGCGAACTCGAAGTTCGGTCCCTCGACGATCGCGTCCACCGGGCAGGCTTCCTGGCAGAAGCCGCAATAGATGCATTTCACCATGTCGATGTCGTAACGCGTGGTGCGGCGCGTGCCGTCGTTGCGGCGCGGGCCGGCCTCGATGGTGATGGCCTGCGCCGGGCAGATCGCCTCGCACAGCTTGCAGGCGATGCAGCGCTCCTCGCCGTTCGGATAGCGGCGCAGCGCGTGCTCGCCCCGGAAGCGCGGCGACACCGGCCCCTTCTCGAAGGGATAGTTCAGCGTCGCCTTCGGCTTGAAGAAGTAGCGCATCGCCAGGAAGAACGCCGAGACGAACTCGGTCAGCAGCAGCTGGCGGGCGGCCAGATCCAACCTCATATCGCTCTCCTCATTCGGCCATGGCTATGGCGAGGCCGAAGCCCACCAGCGGCATCGAGACGGCGAAGACGCGGATCACCGTCTTCCACCACGAAATGACGCCCTCGAGCTGATCGCGGCTCAGCTTGCGGGCCTCACGGGAACCGCGGATCGATGTCTCCATCAGCCGCGGCAGCACGAACCATTCCACCGAGCCGATCAGCAGCCCCACCAGCGCGCCGATCCAGGCGATGGCCGAGGCATCAAAAAGTGCGGCAAGCGACGTTTCGCTCATCTCAACCTCCGGCACCGGGTGCCAGGCCGGTGAAGTGCAGCACGCTCGCCACCAGCACCACCATCACCAGCGAGATCGGCAGGAAGACCTTCCAGCCCAGCCGCATCAGCTGGTCGTAGCGATACCGGGGGACCATGGCCTTGACCATGGCGAACATGAAGAACACCAGCAGCACCTTGACGAGGAACCACACGATGCCCGGCACCCACGTGAAGGGCGCGATCGGGAACGGCGGCAGCCACCCGCCCATGAACAGGATCGCGGTCAGCGCGCACATGGTCATGATCGCCACGTATTCACCGAGCATGAACATCATATAGGGGGTCGAACCGTATTCGACCATGAAGCCGGCCACGAGCTCGGATTCCGCCTCGCCGAGGTCGAAGGGCGGGCGGTTGGTCTCGGCCAGCGCCGAGATGAAGAAGATCACGAACATCGGGAACAGCGGCAGCCAGTACCACTGCAGCATGCCCCACGGCCCGTTCTGCGCCTCGACGATGGCCGACAGGTTCAGCGAGCCGGCGCACATCAGCACCGTGACGATCACGAAGCCGATCGAGACCTCGTAGGACACCATCTGCGCGGCGGCGCGAAGGGCGGACAGGAAGGGATATTTCGAGTTCGACGCCCAGCCGCCCATGATCACGCCATACACGCCGAGCGACGAGATGGCGAAGATGTAGAGCACGCCGACATTGATGTCCGCCACCACCCAGCCGGCATCGAGCGGCACCACCGCCCAGGCGGCAAGCGCCAGCAGGCAGGTGACGAACGGGGCCAGCAGGAACACGCCCTTGTTCGAGCCGTCCGGGATCACCGGCTCCTTCAGCACGAACTTCAAAAGGTCGGCGAAGGACTGGAACAGGCCGAAGGGGCCGACGACGTTGGGGCCGCGGCGCAGCTGCACCGCCGCCCAGATCTTGCGGTCGGCGAGCAGCACGTAGGCCACAACCAGCAGCAGCCCGACCAGCAGCCCGAGGCTCTGCGCGACGATGATGAGAACGTGGACGAGCGTATCGAACCAGGTGGCGTTGGTCATGGTCTCGGTCATGCTCCCCTCCCCTTACTCGGCCGCCGCCGCGAGGCGGCTATGGGCGAGCGCGGAGCATTCCGCCATCACGGCGGAGGCGCGGGCGATCGGATTGGTGAGATAGAACTCGGTGACGGCGGCGCGGAACGGCGCGCTCGCCGTCTCCCCGCCGCGGGCGGCGAGATCGACGACGGCCTGCGCCTCCGCCGGCTCGACATGGTCGAGGCGGGCGAGATGCGGATGGGCGGCGTAGAGCGCCGCGCGCAGCTGGCCGAGGCTGTCGAAGGGCAACTTGCTGCCCAGCACGTCGGACAGGGCGCGCAGGATCGCCCATTCCTCACGCGCCTCGCCGGGCGGGAAGGCGGCGCGGTTGGCGATCTGCGCCCGGCCTTCGGTGTTCACATAGGTGCCCGACTTCTCGGTATAGGCCGCGCCCGGCAGGATGACGTCGGCGCGGTGGGCGCCGCGGTCGCCATGGGTGCCGATATAGACGACGAAGGCGCCCGGCGCGATGTCGATCTCGTCGGCGCCGAGCGCGAACAGCACGTCGACCCCGCCCGGATTGGTCATGGCGACGGCGTCGAGACCG
Organism: Ancylobacter sp. GW821-FHT10E12; assembly: GCF_058809335.1. Classification (NCBI taxonomy): domain Bacteria; kingdom Pseudomonadati; phylum Pseudomonadota; class Alphaproteobacteria; order Hyphomicrobiales; family Xanthobacteraceae; genus Ancylobacter; species Ancylobacter sp. GW821-FHT10E12. The sequence goes on from NZ_JBXASN010000009.1 coordinate 26,874, forward strand.
CCCACGCCCGGCACCGCGCCGACATCGAGCGCGCCGACGCGGCTCGCGGCCGTGTGCAGCACGCAGAAGCCGTTCCAGCCGTCCTTCACCGCGCCGACCGACACCGCCAGCCGCGCCGCAAGCGCCAGCACCGCCGCGCCGTCCGGCCGCGAGAGCGCGCCCTGGCCGACGAGGATCATCGGGTTCTTGGCGTTCTTCAGCGTCTCGGCGAACGTGCCGCTGCCGACGAGATCGGTCAGCGTGTCCGGGCCGGCGCCGAGATAGTCATAGGCATAGGTGAGGTCGACCGGCTCGCCGACGAGGCCGATCGGGAAGTTGCCGTGCAGCCAGCGCTTGCGGATGCGGGCATTGAGCACCGAGCCCTCGAGCCGCGGATTGGCGCCGACGATCAGCAGCGCGTCCGCCTGCTCGATGCCGGCAATCCCGGCATTGAACAGGTAGGATGCCCGGCCGAGCGAGGGATCGAGCGCCACCCCGTCCTGCCGGCAGTCGAGATTGGCCGAACCGAGGGCGCCGAGCAGCTGCTTCAGCGCGAACACCTCCTCCACCGAGGAGACGTCGCCGACCAGGCCGCCGATGCGGTTGCCGGGAACGCCCTTCACCCTGGCGGCGATGGCGGCGAAGGCCTCCGGCCAGCCGGCCGGCCTCAGCCTGCCGCCGACCCGGACATAGGGCCGGTCGAGGCGCTGGGTCTTGAGGCCGTCCCAGATGTAGCGGGTCTTGTCGGAGATCCACTCCTCGTTCACGTCCTCGTGGAGGCGCGGCAGGATGCGCATCACCTCGCGGCCGCGGGTGTCGACGCGGATATTGGAGCCGACGGCGTCCATCACGTCGATGGATTCGGTCTTCACCAGCTCCCAGGGACGGGCGTGGTAGGCGTAGGGGCGCTGGGTGAGCGCGCCGACCGGGCAGAGGTCGACGACATTGCCCTGCAGTTCGGAGGAGAGCGCCGCCTCGAGATAGGTGGTGATCTCCATGTCCTCGCCGCGGCCGATGGCGCCGAGCTCGGAGACGCCGGCCACCTCGGTGGTGAAGCGGACGCAGCGCGTGCACTGGATGCAGCGCGTCATCGAGGTCTTCACCAGCGGGCCGATATACTTGTCCTCGACCGCGCGCTTGTTCTCGGCATAGCGCGACGTGTCGACGCCATAGGCCATGGCCTGGTCCTGCAGGTCGCACTCGCCGCCCTGGTCGCAGATCGGGCAGTCGAGCGGGTGATTGATGAGCAGAAACTCCATCACCCCTTCGCGCGCCTTCTTCACCATCGGGCTCTTGGTGAGCACGACGGGCGGCTCGCCATTCGGGCCGGGGCGCAGGTCGCGCACGCTCATCGCGCAGCTCGCCTGCGGCTTGGGCGGCCCGCCCTTCACCTCGACGAGACACATGCGGCAATTGCCGGCGATGGACAGGCGCTCATGGAAGCAGAAGCGCGGAATTTCCGCCCCCGCCGCCTCGCACGCCTGCAGCAGCGTGAACTCGGCGGGAACCTCGACCTCGATATCGTCGACGATGAGCTTGGCCATGATGCTCTCTTACTCCGCCGCCACCGGCACCGGGTCGGAATGGGGGTTCGCCGAATACTGGTCGATCCGCTTCTCGATCTCGGGACGGAAATGCCGGATCAGGCCTTGCACGGGCCATGCCGCGGCGTCGCCCAGCGCGCAGATGGTGTGGCCCTCGATCTGGGTGGTGACCTGAAGCAGCAGGTCGATCTCGCGCTTCTGCGCGCGACCTTCCGCCATGCGGTCCATCACCCGCCACATCCACCCCGTTCCCTCGCGGCAGGGCGTGCACTGGCCGCAGCTCTCGTGCCGGAAGAAATAGGAGATGCGGGCAATGGCGCGGATGATGTCGGTCTGCTTGTCCATCACCAGCACGCCGGCGGTGCCGAAGGAGGACTTCACCGAGCGGCAGCCGTCGAAGTCCATGATCAGCTCGGCGCAGTCCGCCGCCGGGATCACCGGGCAGGAGGCGCCGCCGGGGATGATGGCGAGCAGGTTGTCCCAGCCGCCGCGCACGCCGCCGCCATGCTTTTCGATCAGTTCCTTGAACGGGATGCTCATCGCCTCTTCGACGATGCAGGGCGTGTTCACGTGGCCGGAAATGCCGAACAGCTTGGTGCCGACATTGTTCGCCCGGCCGATGCTGGAGAACCAGGACGGGCCGCGGCGCAGGATGGTCGGCGCCACCGCGATGGATTCGACGTTGTTGACCGTGGTCGGGCAGCCATAGAGGCCGACATTGGCCGGGAATGGCGGCTTCAGGCGCGGCTGGCCCTTCTTGCCCTCCAGGCTCTCGATCAGCGCGGTTTCCTCGCCGCAGATATAAGCGCCGGCGCCGTGATGGACATAGATGTCCATGTCCCAGCCATGCACGTTGCCCTTGCCGATGAGGTTCGCCTCATAGGCCTGGTCGACCGCCGCCTGCAGGTGCTCGCGCTCGGTGATGAACTCGCCACGCACATAGATATAGGCGACATGCGCGCCCATGGCGAAGCCGGCGATCAGGCAGCCCTCGACCAGATGGTGCGGATCGTGGCGCAGGATCTCGCGGTCCTTGCAGGTGCCGGGCTCGGATTCGTCGGCATTGACGACGAGATAATGCGGCCGCCCATCCGACTGCTTGGGCATGAACGACCATTTCAGGCCGGTGGGGAAGCCCGCCCCGCCCCGCCCGCGCAGGCCGGAGGCCTTCATCTGGTCGATGATCCAGTCGCGGCCGGCGTCGATGATGGTCCTGGTCCCGTCCCACGAGCCGCGCTTCAGCGCGCCGGGCAGGCCCCAGTCCTGGTAGCCGTAGATATTGGTGAAGATGCGATCCTTGTCCGCCAGCATGGTTCGCTCCTCAGCTCTGCTTCTCGCCCGGCTGGGGCTTGGGGCGCCAGCCGCTCGCGAACTTGACCGACCGGGCAACCCACGAGAATTTCGCCACCCGCTCGCCGTGCTCGCCGAGATATTGCTCGACCCACTTCACATTGTCGGGCGTCCAGCTCGCGATCTGCGAGAAGTGGAACACGCCGATCTTGTGCAGCGCGTTCTCGATGCCCGGTCCCAGCGCGCTCAGCAGCGTCAGCTGGTCCGGTCCGGGGTCCCGAGCGGCCGGCAATGCCTCCGGCCTGAAGCTGTCGGGCACCCGTTCCGCATCGGCGGCGCCGGCGGCCTTCACCGCCTCGGCGACCGGCAGCTTGGCCGGGGCCGGATCGCTCGCCGGCGGTGCCGGCGGAGCTGCGGCGGCGGCGGGCTCGGGAGCCTTGGCTTCGGCAGGCTTGGGCTCGGGAGCCTTGGCTTCGGCAGCCTCGGCTTCAGCGAGCTTGGCCGCCTCCGCGGCGGCCTGGCGGGCGGCGATGGCATCGCGGGCGGCGGCGAGGCCCTCGCCGGTGCCGATCATCGAGCCGTCGAACAGCTCGGGCGAGGTCAGCACGCGCAGGCCGGTGATCGGCTCGGACGAACGGCGGCCGTTCTGCGGACCCGGCGTCGGGCGCTCGCCGCGCTCGAACGCGTCGAGAATGCCTTCGAGGATTTCCGGCGTCAGGTCCTCATAGACCTCGTTGACCACCTGCACCATCGGGGCGTTGACGCAGGCGCCGGCGCATTCGACCTCTTCCCACGACAGGTTGCCGCTCTCGGACAGGTGGAACGGCTCGGCATGGATGCGCTTCCTGCATACCTTCATCAGGTCGCCGGCCCCCTTCAGGGCGCAGGGCGTGGTGCCGCACACCTGGATATGGGCGCGCCTGCCGACCGGCAGCAGCTGGAACTGGGTGTAAAAGGTCGCGACCTCGTAAACGCGGATCGGCGCCATGCCGAGCATGTCGCCGACATAGCGCATCGCCGGCTCCGACACCCAGCCGCCCGCCTGCTCCTGCGCGCGCATGAGCAGCGGGATCACCGCGCTGGCCTGCCGGCCGGGCGGATATTTGGCGATGGTCTTCTCCGCCCAGGCCAGATTCTCCGCCGTGAAGGCGAAGCTTTCGGGCTGTACTTCCTTGGGCGCAAGCCTACGGACCGACATGCCGTACCCTTCCCATCGAACCGCCTCGCCTCCTCGGGCTCAGCGGTCCACTTCCCCGAACACGATGTCCAGCGATCCGAGGATCGCCGAGACGTCCGCGAGCATGTAGCCGCGGCACATGAAATCCATCGACTGAAGATGCGCGAAGCCCGGCGCGCGGATCTTGCAGCGATACGGCTTGTTGGTACCGTCGGCGACCAGATAGACGCCGAACTCGCCCTTGGGCGCCTCCACCGCGGCATAGACCTCGCCGGCGGGAACGTGGAAGCCTTCCGTGTAGAGCTTGAAGTGATGGATGAGCGCTTCCATCGAACGCTTCATCTCGCCACGCTTGGGGGCGACGATCTTGTTGTCCACCGCCGAGACCGGGCCGGTTTCCTTCAACAGCCGCTCGCAGCACTGGCGCATGATGTAGGCCGACTGCCGCATCTCTTCCATGCGGATGCAGTAGCGGTCGTAATTGTCGCAGTTCTTGCCGATCGGGATGTCGAATTCCATCTCGTCGTAGCACTCGTAGGGTTGCGACTTGCGCAGGTCCCACGCTGCGCCGGAGCCGCGCACCATCACGCCGGAGAAGCCCCAGGCGAAGGCGTCCTCGAGGCTGACGATGCCGATATCGACATTGCGCTGCTTGAAGATGCGGTTGTCGGTCAGCAGTCCCTCGAGGTCGTCGCAGACCTTGAGGAAATACGGGATGAAATCGAGGATGTCCTCGACCAGCTTGCGCGGCAGGTCCTGGTGCACCCCGCCGGGGCGGAAATAGGCGGCGTGCATGCGCGAGCCGGAGGCGCGCTCATAGAACACCATCAGCTTCTCGCGCTCCTCGAAGCCCCAGAGCGGCGGGGTGAGCGCGCCGACATCCATCGCCTGCGTCGTCACGTTGAGCATGTGCGAGAGGATGCGGCCGATCTCGGAATAGAGCACGCGGATCAGCTGGCCGCGTTTGGGCACCTCGACGCCGAGCAGCCGCTCGATGGCGAGGCAGAAGGCATGCTCCTGGTTCATCGGCGCGACATAGTCGAGCCGGTCGAAATAGGGGATGGCCTGGGTATAGGTCTTGGTCTCGATCAGCTTCTCGGTGCCGCGGTGCAGCAGGCCGATATGCGGATCGACGCGCTCGACGATTTCGCCGTCGAGTTCCAGCACCAGACGCAGCACGCCGTGCGCAGCCGGATGCTGCGGGCCGAAATTGATCTGGAAGTTGCGGACGTTGGGCTCGGGCTTGGCAGACACGTCGTGGACAGCGGCGTTCATGGTCTCGTGCACTCCGCCTCAACCGGCCTTGGGGGAAGAGGTCGTGGACGCTCCGGCCTTCTCGTCGCCCGGGAGCGCGTAGTCCGGCCCCTCCCACGGCGACAGGAAGTCGAAATTGCGGAACTCCTGGGCAAGCTTCACCGGCTCGTAGACGACGCGCTTGCGCTCGTCGTCATAGCGCACCTCGACGAAGCCCGTGGTCGGGAAGTCCTTGCGCAGCGGATAGCCGTCGAAGCCGTAATCGGTCAGCAGCCGCCGCAGCTCCGGGTGGCCGGAGAACAGGATGCCGTACATGTCGTAGGCTTCGCGCTCGAACCACAGCGCGCCGGGGAACAGGGAGGTGGCGGAGGCGACGGGAGTGGTCTCGTCGGTCTGCACCTTCACCCGGATGCGGGCATTCAGCGTCGGCGACAGCAGGTGGTAGACGACGTCGAAGCGCTTCTCGCGCTGCGGCCAGTCGACGCCGCAGATGTCGACGAAGCTGACGAACCGGCAGGACGGGTCGTCGCGCAGGAAGGCGAGCACCTTCAGCACCTCGGCCGCCGGCACCAGCACCGTCAGCTCGCCGAACGCGACGACGATCTCGTCCACCGCGTTCGGCAGTGCCTCGGCGACATGCGCTCCCAGCTCTTTCAGCGTCTCGTCCATATCGTTCCCGCGTCGTCGGTTCCGAGTCGGTGGTTCCCGCGCCGGACAACCGGCGCCCGGTCGTCAGCGTTCGATGGTGCCGGTGCGGCGGATCTTCTTCTGCAGCAGCAGCACGCCGTAGAGAAGCGCCTCCGCCGTCGGCGGGCAGCCCGGAATGTAGATGTCTACCGGCACGATGCGGTCGCAGCCGCGCACCACCGAGTAGGAGTAATGGTAGTAGCCGCCGCCATTGGCGCAGGAGCCCATGGAGATGACGTAGCGCGGCTCCGGCATCTGGTCATAGACCTTGCGCAGCGCCGGGGCCATCTTGTTGGTCAGCGTGCCGGCGACGATCATCACGTCGGACTGGCGCGGCGACGCGCGGGGAGCAAAGCCGAAGCGCTCCACGTCGTAGCGCGGCATCGAGGTCTGCATCATCTCGACGGCGCAGCAGGCGAGGCCGAAGGTCATCCACATCAGCGAGCCGGTGCGCGCCCAGTTGATGAGGTCGTCGGTCGCGGTGACGAGGAAGCCCTTGTCGGCAAGCTCGGCGTTCACGTCCATGAAGAACGGATCGCTGGCGCCTACCGGCTTGCCGGTATTCGGATCGATGATGCCCTTGGCCGCCGGAGCGACGAGGGGGGCGTTCACGGCGCTCAATCCCATTCGAGCGCTCCCTTCTTCCATTCGTACACAAAGCCGATCGTCAGCACGGCGAGGAACAGCATCATCGACCAGAAGCCGAAATTGCCGAGTTCCCCGAAAGTGATCGCCCAGGGAAACAGGAAGGCGACCTCGAGATCGAAGATGATGAACAGGATCGACACCAGATAGAACCGGACGTCGAACTTCATGCGCGCGTCGTCGAACGCATTGAAGCCACATTCATAGGCCGACATCTTCTCAGGGTCGGGACGCGAGAAGGCGACGAGGAAGGGGGCCACCAGCAGCGCGATGCCGATGACGGCCGACACCCCGATAAAAATGACGACCGGCAGGTAATCCTGAAGCAGGCTGCTCATGGGCCGCATCCTCCCCGGTGAGTGGGCGCCGCGTGGCGCGCAACCGCAGTTGCGAAATATTCAAAGCACGAGGCAGGCTTATCGCACCGCCCCAAGCGAGGCAAGGGCGTCAATGGTCATTCCACTGCGAGTGGTATACAAAATTCACAGCCTCCCTAACGTCTCCAATGAGTTACGCCGCATTGCGGCATCCTGTTGACACGTTGGCACAATATCTCGGCATTAGACTTTCGTCTTGCATCCACGACCCGTATCGGCGGCGGCGAAGCGACGCGGCCGATGCACCCCGCAGGCCCCAGCGGGATACCGCAGCCGACGGCATCCTTCTTCCAGTGGCGGCCGACGCCGCGATAGGCCAAAAATCAGGATGCGGCCGCGCCCTCCGCGCGGCGATTCCGGGTGGGCATCATGGCGAATGACGGCGACGACGAGACCTATGATTATATCATCATCGGCGCCGGCTCGGCGGGCTGCGTGCTCGCCAATCGGCTCTCGGCCGACCCTTCCCGCCGCGTGCTGCTGCTGGAGGCCGGCGGCAAGGACGACTGGATCTGGTTCCACATTCCGGTCGGCTATCTGTTCGCCATCGGCAATCCGCGCGCCGACTGGTGCTTTCGCACCGAGCCGGAGCCGGGCCTGAACGGGCGCGCCCTCGCCTATCCGCGCGGCAAGGCCGTTGGCGGCTGCTCCGCCATCAACGCCATGATCTACATGCGCGGCCAGGCGGCGGACTATGACGGCTGGCGCCAGCTCGGCCTCGCCGGCTGGGGCTGGGACGACGTGCTGCCGATCTTCAAGGGCCATGAGGACCACTGCCGCGGCGCCAGCGAGTTCCACGGCGCCGGCGGCGAATGGCGGGTGGAATTCCCGCGCACCACCTGGCCGCTGCTCGACGCGGTGCGCGCGGCGGCGGCGCAGGACGGCATCGCCCCCATCGACGACTACAACAAGGGCGACAATGAAGGCTCCGCCTATTTCCAGGTCAACCAGAAGCGCGGCCGGCGCTGGAGCGCCGCGCGCGGCTTCCTCACGCCGGTGCTGCACAGGCCGAACCTCACGCTGCGCACCGGCTGCCTCAGCGAGCGGCTGATCCTGGCGAATCGCCGCGCCGTCGGCGTCGCCTATCGGCAGGACGGCGTGCCGCGCACCGCCCGCGCCCGCGGCGAGGTGATCCTGGCGGCCGGCGCCATCGGCTCGCCGCAGCTGCTGATGCTGTCGGGCATCGGCGCCGGCGCCGAGCTCGCCCGCCACGGCCTCGAGGTGGCGCTGGACCGGCCCGGCGTCGGCGCCAACTTGCAGGACCATCTGCAATTGCGGCTGATCTACAAGATCCACGGCATCGGCACCCTGAACGAGCGGTATCATTCGCTGCTCGGCAAGGCGGGCATGGCGCTGGAATACGCACTGTTCCGGCGCGGGCCGCTGACCATGGCGCCCTCGCAGCTCGGCCTGTTCGCCCGCTCGACGCCGGACAAGGAGCGCGCCGACATCGAGTTCCATGTCCAGCCGCTCTCGCTCGGTGCGTTCGGCGAGAAGCTGCACCCGTTCCCGGCCTTCACCATGAGCGTGTGCAACCTGCGCCCCTCCAGCCGCGGCACGCTCACGCTCGCCAGCGCCGATCCGGCGGCGGCACCGGCGATTCGGCCGAACTACCTCGCGACGCCGGACGACCGGCAGGTGGCGGCCGATTCGATCCGCGTCGCCCGGCGCATCGCCGCCCGGCCGGCGCTGGCGCCCTACCGGCCGGAGGAATTCCTGCCCGGCCCGACGGTCGGCGACACCGACGACGAACTGATCGAGGCCGCCGGCGCGATCGGCACCACCATCTTCCATCCGGTCGGCACCGCGAAGATGGGGCTGGCGAGCGACCCGATGGCGGTGGTCGACGAACGGCTGCGCGTCTTCGGCATTGACGGGCTGCGGGTGGTCGATGCCTCGGTGATGCCGACCATCGTCTCCGGCAACACCGCCTCGCCGACCATGATGATCGCCGAGAAGGCGGCGGCGATGATCCGTGCCGACGCGCGGTGAGCCGGGATGCGGTGGCGCACGGCGCGGTCAGCATCTGCGTCCTTCGAGGCCCGGCTGCGCCGGGCACCTCGGGATGACGAGCGAGGCCAACCGGTACCGGCAACCTCGGGATGACGAAGCTCCCGGCATGCGAGACCCTCGTCATGCTGAGGCGCGAGCGAAGCGAGCCTCGAAGCACGCAGGCGATGCCTTCTCCCCGCAGATGATTGAGAGCCAGCTCCTCACGGCGCCTTCAGCACCGCCGTGCAGGCGTTCGGCAGGTCGGCGAGGGTGATCGGCGGCGCCGGCTTGGGCGGTTCCTTCGGCGGCTTGGGGTGCAGCACCCCGTCGGAGAACCACCAGTCGAGCTTGTCGCAGCCGTCGCCCGGCACCACGGCCTCCTGCGGCCGGCAGTCCGGGCTGGAGGCCGGGCAGGAGATGCGCACATGCATGTGATAGTCGTGCCCCCAATAGGGCCGCACCTTCTGCAGCCAGGAACGGTCGCCGGTGGCGTCGCGGCACAGCGCCTTCTTGATCGCCGCGTTGACCAGCACCCGCTCCACCCGCTCGTCCTGCGCCGCGGCGCGGATGATGGCGAGGTGGCCCTTCGTCCACACCTTGGCGTCGACGTCCAGCCGGTCCGGCCGCACGATCATCGTCGCGGCGACGTCCTCGCGCTCCTGCGCGGTGAATTCGCGCTTCGGCATCGGGGTGAGCCAGATGTCGGCGTCGAGGCCGATCTGGTGCGAGGCGTGGCCGGTCGACATCGGCCCGCCGCGCGGCTGCGACATGTCGCCGACCAGGATGCCCGGCCAGCCGGCGACCTGCGGCGCCTCTCCCGCCAGCCGCTCGAGGAAGGCGACGAGGTCGGGATGGCCCCAGTTGCGGTTTCGCGACAGCCGCATCGCCTGCCAGCTCGGCCCGTTCACCGGCAGCGCCCGCGCACCGGCGAGGCAGCCGCGCGAATAGAAGCCGATCGACCGGGTGGCGAGATCGGCCGGCTTCTTGGCCGCCCCGAACAGCACCTTGGCGGGCACGAGACCCGCTGCCGGCGACGTCGCGGCCTGGGCCACGGCCTGCGGCAGCGGCGGCGCCTCCTCCTGCGCCTCGGCCGGGCCGAGCAGCAGGCACAGCGCGATCAGGGCGGCGAACCGGCGCATCTTGCTCTCCCCGCTCAGCTCATCGCCTGCGACATGACGACGAAGTCCTTGCCCGAGCGCGTCGTCTCGCTCGCCGGCAGGTCGGTGACGAACAGCGTCGAGCCCGGCACCAGCAGGCTCGCGAGCTGCTGGTTGGCCGACGGCGCCACGGTAATGCGGTCGATGGCGCCGGCCGCCTTGCCCTGCCCCGCGCCGTTGCCCTCGAAGCCGACCGCGGTCCAGGCCACCTCGCCGCTCACCTTCTTCAGCACGTAGACGACATTGCCGAGCGGCGTCTGCGGATCGCGGATCGTCACCGGCGCGGTGAGCACCACCGCGGCATCCTTCAGCACGACCAGCTGCTTGTCGGCGCCGCTAACCACCATGGAGACGGCGTCCGCCGCCGCCTCCTGCGCGCTCGCCTCGACGGCGGCGGGGCTGTCGTCTTTCGGCGCCCCGGTCCTGATCGCCGTGGTGGCGTCCGCCGGCAGCACGAGGCCGGGATGCAGCACGTCCACCGGCTGGGAATGCGCGTCGGCGATGATCACCGGCGTGCCGTAATGGGTGATGCCGAACAGCAGCTTGGAGAAGGCCAGCGGCAGGTGCACGCAGCCATGCGAGGACGGGTAGCCCGGCAGCCCGCCGGCATGCAGCGCCACGCCGGACCAGGTCAGGCGCTCGGTATAGGGCATGGAGGCGTCGTCATAGATCGAGGAATGGTGGTCGACATCCTTCTGCAGGATGGTGAACACCCCCACCGGCGTCTGGTGTCCTTCCTTGCCGGTCGAGCAGGTCGACACGCCGATGCGCACGCCGTTGCGATAGACATAGCAGCGCTGGTCCGGCAGCGAGACGATGATGGCGACGAACCCCGCCGGCGCCCGGTCGGGATACCAGGCATATTGGCCGGGCTTGAGATCGGCGACGTCGGTGAGGTCTTCCTGCTGCGCCCCCGCCATGCCGGGGCGCAGCGCCGCGATCCCCGTCGCCAGACCGACGAGGCCGAGAAGCTCCCGCCTGCGCAGATGAAGGCCCGGCCACCGACGAGACATGCGCAGCTCCCAAGATTCGCGGCGCCCACCTTAGCCCGTCGCACCGCCCGAGGCGATCACATGGGCGCGCGGATCATGGGTACGGATCATGGCCGGGCAGGCTACGGCCGGGCGCGCTTCAGCCGCCCCGGCCGGCGAAATGCAACGCCGCAGCCATGCGTTTCGCTCATATCCGGCCGAAGGTCGAACTGGCGCCGGCCGCCGCCGCGCGCGACACAGGTCGCCGCTCCCTCCCCGCGCCGCGCGTCACCGACACGATCCTACAGGTTACCTACAGGTCGCCCACAGGTCGGACCCGCCGGATCGACGGGAGCGCTGCTGAACGGGAGGACGCCCATGCACGAGGATCGCCTGCGCCACGCCGGCCTGATGGACAAGGTCACCACCGCCGAGGAGGCGGCGCGACTTATCAAGGACGGCATGACCGTCGGCATGAGCGGCTTCACCCGCGCCGGCGAGGCCAAGGCGGTGCCGATGGCGCTCGCGGAGCGCGCCCGCGCCGAGCCGCTCAAGATCACGCTGATCACCGGCGCCTCGCTCGGCAACGACCTCGACAAGACGCTGGCCGAGGCGCACGTCCTCTCCCGCCGCCTGCCGTTCCAGTCCGACCCCTACCTGCGCAAGGCGATCAATGCCGGCGAGGTGATGTTCGTCGACCAGCATTTGTCCGAGACCGTGGAGATGCTGCGCACCCGCCAGCTCGGCCCGGTCGACATCGCGGTGATCGAGGCGGTGGCCATCACCGAGCAGGGCGGCATCGTGCCGACCACCTCGGTCGGCAATTCCGCGAGCTTCGCCATCCTCGCCGAGAAGGTGATCGTCGAGATCAACCTCTCGCAGCCGACGGCGCTGGAAGGGCTGCACGACATCTACATCCCCACCCATCGGCCGCATCGCGAGCCGATCCCGGTGGTGGCGCCGGAAAGCCGGATCGGCCTGCCCTTCATTCCCGTCGACCCCGCCAAGATCGCCGCCATCGTCTTCACCACCAAGCTCGACAGCTCGTCCACCGTGCTGCCGCCGGATGCCGAGACCCGCGCCATTGCCGGCCATCTCACCGACTTCTTCCTGCATGAGGTGAAGAAGGGCCGGCTGACCAACCAGCTGCAGCCGCTGCAGGCCGGCATCGGCACCATCGCCAACGCGGTGATGCACGGCTTCATCGACACGCCGTTCCACAATCTCAAAATGTATTCCGAGGTGCTGCAGGACTCGACCTTCGACCTGTTCGAGGCCGGCAAGCTCGACTTCGCCTCCGGTTCGTCGATCACGCTCTCGGCGGCGAAGTACCGGGAGGTACTGCCGCTGCTGCCGCTCTACAAGCAGAAGCTGATCCTGCGCCCGCAGGAGATCAGCAACCACCCGGAAGTGGTGCGCCGGCTCGGCATCATCGGCATCAACACCGCGCTGGAAGTCGACATCTACGGCAACGTCAATTCCACCCATGTCGGCGGCACCCACATGATGAACGGCATCGGCGGCTCCGGCGATTTCGCCCGCAACGGCTACATGTCGATCTTCGTCACCAAGTCTGTGGCCAAGGACGGCGCCATTTCCTCCGTGGTGCCGATGGTCAGCCATGTCGACCATAATGAGCACGATGTCGACGTGGTGGTGACCGAGATCGGCCTCGCCGACCTGCGCGGCCTCGCCCCGCGCGAGCGGGCGCGGGCGATCATCGCCAATTGCGTCCACCCGTCCTACCGCGAGGCGCTGGCCGACTATCACCGCCGGGCGCTGGCCCGCGGCGGCCACACCCCGCACCTCATCGAGGAGGCGCTGTCCTGGCACGCGGCGCTGCGCGACACCGGCCGCATGCCGACCACGGCGCCCGCCGCGGCCTGAACGAAAAACGGCCCGCCCCCGGGGAGGGACGGGCCGCAGGTGCGGCTGCGGATCGGGTTCCTCAGCCGTTGATATAGGGGCGGTGCAGCTTGACCTCGGGGTTGAGCCGCACGCCGAAGCCGGGCTTGTCGAGCACGCTCGCCTTCATCCTTCCGTTCACCGGCACCGGCTCGTCGAGCAGGAGCGGGGTGAACATCGGCACCACCTGGTCCGGCACCGGGTGCATCATCAGGAACTCGGCGAAGGGCGAGTTCTGCCGCGTGATGACGAAATGGTAGCTGTAGACCGACGAGCCGTGCGGCACGACCATGGCGCTATGGGCATCCGCCAGCGCCGAGATCTTGATCAGCTCGGTGATGCCGCCGCACCAGCCCACATCCGGCTGGATGATGTCGCAGCAGTCCATCTCCAGCAGCAGCCGGAAGCCCCAGCGCGTCGCCTCGTGCTCGCCGGTGGTCACCAGCATGCCCTTCGGCACGTTGCGGCGCAGCTCGGCATAGCCCCAGTAATCGTCGGGGGAGAGGCACTCCTCGATCCATTTCAGGCCATATTCCTGCGCCTTGTGGGCAAGGCGGGTGGCGTAGTTCACGTCGAGGCTCATCCAGCAGTCGAACATCAGCCAGAAGTCCGGCCCGACGCGCTCGCGCATGGTGGCGAGCTCCTCGATATTGGCCTTCAGCCCCTCCTCGCCCTCGGCCGGCACGTGATGCAGGGGCATCTTGCCGCCGATGAAGCCCATCTGCTTGGCGAGGTCCGGCCGCGCGCCGGTGGCGTAGAACTGCAATTCGTCGCGCACCGGGCCGCCGAGCAGCGCATGCACCGGCTCGCCGCGCACCTTGGCGAGCAGGTCCCACAAAGCGAGGTCGACGCCGGAAATGGTGTTCAGCACCACGCCCTTGCGGCCGTAATACTGGGTGGAGAAATACATCTGGTCCCAGATCTTCTCGATCTCGGTGACCTGGCGGCCGATCAGGAAGCGCGCGAGGTGCTTCTCGACGATGAAGGCGCCGATCTCGCCCGCCGTGGTGACGGCGAACCCGACCGTGCCGTCGGAGGCCTCGATCTCCACCACCAGCGTGCCGAGCACGTTGATGCCGAAGCTCTGCCGGCTCTGGCGATACTCGGGATACTTGCCCATCGGCGTGCCGATGTGATCGTCGATCCAGTGGCCTGCGCCCTGGTCGTGATAATCGGCGCCGCCGCCCCGGACGGTGAAGGCGCGCACGGCCTTGATGGTCGGCATGGTCATGAGTGTCGAAGCTCCCGGAAGATGGAAGGCGGCGGGCGCCGCTTGCCGGCGCCCGCGTTGGATCGTGTCAGCGGGCCGAGGGCGCGGCGGCGCGCGCCTCGCGGCCGACGCCCACCGCCGCCAGAGCGAACAGCAGCAGCGCGCCGATGAAGGTGGTGCCGGCGAGCAGGTAGAGGCCCGCCGAGGTGGAGGCGAAGGTGGCTTCCGCCCAGGTCTTCACGTTCGGCGCCACGAAGCCGCCAAGCGAGCCGAGCGAGTTGATCAGCGCGATGCCGCCGGCCGCCGCCACGCCGCCGAGATAGCCGGTCGGCAGCGTCCAGAAGATCGGCTGCACCGAGATGAAGCCGGCCGCGGCGAAGCACAGCGCCACCAGCGACAGCGCCGGCGAGTCGCTCGCCACCGAGGCGGCGATGCCGAGTGCGCAGACGACGAGGATGCCGCCGGCGAACAGCCGGCGCTCGCCGGTGCGGTCGGACCAGCGCGGCAGGAAATAGGTGGCGATCATCGCGCAGATCCACGGGATCGCCGTCACCAGGCCCACCGTGAAGCCGACCTTGGTGCCGAGCAGCCCCGCGACCTGGGTCGGCAGGTAGAAGACGACGCCATACACGCTCATCTGGATGATGAAGTAGATCAGCGCGAAATAGAGCACCCGGCCGTTCTTCAGCGCCGCCAGCGTGCCGCGCGGGCCATGGCTCTGCTTCTGGCTCTCCTCGGCGTCGAGCGCGGTGGCGAGGGTCGCCTTCTCGGCCGCGCTCAGCCATTTGGCCTCGGTCGGCCGGTTGTCGAGGTAGAAATAGGCCCAGACGCCGACGATGGAGGCCAGCAGGCCTTCGACGAGGAACATCCACTGCCAGCCATGCAGGCCGCCGAAGCCCTGGAATTCGAGCAGCAGGCCGGACAGCGGCGAGCCGAAGATGAAGGCGAGCGGCGCGCCGAAATAGAACAGGCCCATCGCCCGGCCCCGCGCGAAGGACGGGAACCAGTAGGTCAGGTACAGGATCACGCCGGGGAAGAAGCCGGCCTCGGCGATGCCGAGCAGCACGCGCAGGATGTAGAAGGTGGTCTCGTTATGGGCGAACATCATCGCCGCCGAGATCAGCCCCCAGGTGACCATGATGCGCGCCATCCAGATCCTGGCACCGACCCGGTGCATGATGAGGTTGGACGGCACCTCGAACAGCGCGTAGCCGAGGAAGAAGATGCTGGCGCCGAGCGCGAAGGCGGCGTCGGAAATGCCGGTATCGGCCTGGAAGGCCTTCTTGGCGAAGCCGACATTGGCCCGGTCCAGGAAGGCGAGGACATACATCAGCAGCAGGAACGGCAGCAGCCGCCTGGTGACCTTGTCGATGGTCGCGGCGAGCGCCGGCGAGGACGCGAGTGATGGCACGGGCATGTGGGTTCCTCCCCAATCCTATGGACGAACGCCGCCTTCGGCCGCCACGTCATGGCGGCGGCCCGCGGTCTTGTCGGTGTTTTTGGACAGCGCCGTCTTTGCGGCGCCGTCGTCAGTAGACGGCGCGGCCGCCGGAAATGTCGAACACCGCGCCGGTGGTGAAGGCGCAGTCCTCCGACGACAGCCACGAGATCATTGCCGCCGCCTCGTCGACCGCCAGGAAGCGGTTCATCGGGATCTTCGACAGCATGAAGTCGATATGCTCCTGCTTCATCTGGTTGAAGATCTCGGTCTTCGCCGCCGCCGGGGTGATCGCGTTCACCAGAATTCCCGAGGTCGCCAGTTCCTTGCCGAGCGACTTGGTGAGGCCGATCAGCCCCGCCTTCGACGCCGAGTAGTGCGAGGCGTTCGGGTTGCCTTCCTTGCCGGCGATGGAGGCGACGTTGACGATGCGCCCCCAGCCGTTCTTCAGCATTTCCGGCACCACCGCCTTGCAGGTCAGGAACGGCCCGACCAGGTTGACGTCGACGACGCGCCGCCAGGTCTCGGTGTCGAGCTCCCACAGCTTGCCGTTGCCGCCGGTGATGCCGGCATTGTTGACCAGGATGTCGATCTTGCCGTGCGTCTCGGCGGTCGCCTTGGTGGCCGCGAGCACGCTGGCCTCGTCGGTGAGCTCGACGACATGGGTCGAGACCTTGCCGAGCGTGGAGAGCGCGGCCGCGGCCTCGTCGAGGCGGGCGGCGTCGATGTCCCAGATGGCGACCGAGGCGCCGGAGGCGAGCATGCGCTCGGCGGTGGCGTAGCCGATGCCGCGGGCGCCGCCGGTGATGATGGCCGCGCGTCCGTCGAGGTCGAGCTTGTTCATGGCATTCATTCCCTTCACGCCGCGGCGACGGTGGTCTGCTGCTGCTCGCCGAGGCCGGCAATGGCCAGCCGCATGGTCTGGCCGGCCTTGAGATAGACCGGCGGCTTCTGGCCGAGGCCGACGCCCGGCGGCGTGCCGGTGGTGATGATGTCGCCGGGATGCAGGCTCATGAACTGGCTGCAATAGGAGACGATGGTCGGCACGTCGAAGATCATCGTGCGGGTATTGCCGTTCTGGTAGCGCTTGCCGTCCACCTCCAGCCACATGTCGAGCTGCTGCGGGTCGGTGATCTCGTCGGTCGTCACCAGCCACGGGCCGATGGGGCCGAACGTGTCGCAGCCCTTGCCCTTGTCCCACTGGCCGCCGCGCTCGAGCTGGAAGCCGCGCTCGGAGACGTCGTTGACGACGCAATAGCCGGCGACATGCTTGTAGGCATCCTCGACCGCGACGTATTTCGCGGTCTTGCCGATGACGATGCCGAGTTCGACCTCCCAGTCGGTCTTCACCGAATTGCGCGGGATCTCGACGGCGTCATAGGGGCCGACGATGCAGCTCGACGGCTTCATGAAGATCACCGGCTCGTCCGGGATCGCCATGCCGGATTCGGCGGCGTGGTCGGTATAGTTGAGGCCGATGCAGAGGAACTTGCCGACCGCACCGACGCACGGACCGATGCGCGGCGTGCCCGCGACCGCCGGCAGCGAGGCCGGGTCGACGGCGGCGATCGTGGCGAGGCCCTCCGGCGTCAGCACGGCGCCGGCAATGTCGGGCACCACGCCGGAGAGATCGCGCAGAATGCCCTGCGCATCGACAATGGCGGGACGCTCCGCTCCCGGTTCGCCGTAACGGACGAGTTTCATGACGATCGCTCCTTCCCTGCTCATGGCCGACCTTCAGGCCGTGACATTTTCTTGGGTTCTTCCGTAGCGAGTCGACCGATAACGCGATAATGAAATCTTCGACTTGATTAATTCCGAATGGTTATCAACGATGGTATCCAGCTCCTTCGGCGCGCTCGCCTCCCGGCTGCGCTTCAAGCATTTGCGGCTCATCGACCTGCTGGCGCGCGGCGGCAACCTGCACCGCGTCGCCGCCGAGATGAACATGACGCAGCCGGCGGCCTCCAAGATCCTGCAGGATGCGGAGGGCATTCTCGGGGTGCGGCTGTTCGAGCGCACGCCGCGCGCCATGCTGCCGACCGAGATCGGAGCCTTCGCCGCCGACTACGCCGCGCGCACGCTGCGCGAGGCCGACAGCTTCACCGACGGGCTCGACAACCTGAAGGCCGGCGGCTTCGGCGCGCTCGCCATCGGCGCCATCATGGCGACGACGCCGGGCCTGCTGCCCAAGGCCATCGCCGAACTGAAGCGCCGGCGCCCGCTGATGACCATCCAGCTGCTCGCCGCCACCAGCGACATCCTGCTCGACGCGCTGGAGCGCAACGAGATCTCGATGGCGCTCGGCCGCTTCACCGATCCCCGCAACGCCCTCGCCTTCGATCTCGAACCGCTGGCGACAGAGGAATTATGGATCTTCGTTGCCGAGCAGCACCCGCTGGCGAAGGTGGAGCGGCTCACCCTCGGCGAGACCGCGCACCTGCCCTGGGTGCTGCAGCAGAAGACCAGCCCGATGCGCCAGCTGATCGACCGGGCGTTCCTCGAAGCCGGGGTGAACGCGCTCAACAACCGCGTGGAGACCACCTCGATCTTCGCCACCCTGCATCTGGTGCGCGAGGCCGGCATGATCGCCTGCCTGCCGAAGTCGATCCTCAAGGAGGGCGTCGGCCGCGAGACCTTCAAGCGGCTGCCGATCGATCTGCCCAACCAGCTCGGCCCGCTCGGCATCATCACCCGCCGCGGCGAGACGCCCTCGACCAATGTCGCCGATTTCATCGAGGTCCTGCACGCGGTCGCCGCCCGCGAGCGCACCGAGCTTATCGACGAGCGTGAAAGCATCGCCTGAAGAAACCGACGCAACCTCCTGTGATGATTCGGGATGCGGAACCCGACGTGACGGCGCGCGATCTCACAGCACGAAGTCGATCACCACCCGCGTGCCGCGCGGCGCGGCGTCATAGGCCAGCGTGGCGCCGAGCGAGCCGGCCATGCTCTTGACGATGCGCCCGCCGAGGCCGGTGCCCTTGGCCTTCCCCTCGCCGCTCCAGCCGATGCCGTCATCCTCCACCGCCAGCCGCGCGCCGCCGTCCTCGCCGCGCACGAGGCGCACCCGCACCTGCCCCGGCTCGCCGAGCGGATAGGCATATTTGAAGGCGTTGGTGACCAGCTCGGTAACGATCACCCCGATCGGCACCGCGCGGTCGGTCGGCACCTCCAGCGGTTCGACCTCGACATGGAGGTCGGCGCGATGGCCGGCGGCCCGCATCGAGGCCGACAGCTCGCCGGCGAGGCCGCGCAGATACTCGTCGATCTGCACCACCCGCACGTCGTGCGAGGTGTAGAGCCGCCGGTGCACGCCGGCGATCGCCATGATGCGCGCCTGCGTCTCGGCGAGCGCGTCCTTGGCGGTCTTGTCGGCGATGGCATTGGACTGCAGCCGCACCAGCGCCGCGATCATGGCGAGGCTGTTGGCGACGCGGTGGTTGACCTCCTGCAGCATGGTCTCGGCGAGGTCGCGGGCGTCGCGGACCTCCTGCTCGGCCCGCTCCTTGGCGCGCATCAGCCGCGCCTTCTCCACCGCCTGGTTGAGCGCGCTGCCCAGCAATTCGAGGAATTCGGCATCGATGGTCTTGGGCACGTAGTCGACCGCGCCGGCCTTGAGGGCCTCGACCGCGATCGAGGTCTCGGCCGAGCCGGTGACGTAGACCACCGGAGGCGCCCCCGGCCGGCCGGCCAGCGCCGCCAGCACGTCGAGCCCGGTGCCGGTCGGCAGGTGATGGTCGAGCACCACCACGTCGATGCCGCCGGCCTCGATCCGCGCCAGCCCGGTCTCGGCATCGGCGGCGCTCTCGACGATGAAGCCGCGCCGGCCGAGAACGCGCGAGACCAGGCGGGAAAGCGCCGGGTCGTCGTCGATATAGAGGACCGTCAGGGTCGAAAAAGGCATGACCTCACGCGGTTTCCGGCACCTGGATGACCGAGAAGAACAGGCCAAGCTGGCGGATGGCGTTGGCAAACCCTTCGTAGTTCACCGGCTTGGTGATGTAGACATTGGCGCCGAGATCGTAGCAGCGCTGGATCTCGCGGCTGTCGTCGGTCGTGGTCAGCACCACGACGGGCGAGCGCTTGGTGTGGATGTTGCCCTTCACCTTTTCCAGGATGTCGACCCCGGTCATGTCGGGCAGGTTGAGGTCGAGCAGGATCAGCAGGCTGCGCCCGGAGCTCGCCTCGCCGGACCCGTCCGGCCCGAACAGATAGTCGAGCGCCGCCGTGCCGTTGGAAAACGGCACGATCTCGTTGTTCACGCCGGCGCGGCGGATGTTCTTCTCGATCAGGCGGGCATGACCCTCGTCATCCTCCACCATGATGATGGTGACGGGCTTGGCAGAATGGCTCACGCGGCGACACTCCCGATTACGGCCCGCAAATCCAGCGGAAGAACTACAGAAAACGTGCTTCCTTGTCCAAGGACCGACCGCAGGCCGATCTCCCCGCCAAGGTTGCGGACCAGCGCCCGCACATGGGCGAGGCCGATGCCCTCGCCGGCCTGGTCCTGTGCGCCGGAGCGGCGGAACAGCTCGAAGACCCGCTCCAGGTCCTGCGGGGCGATGCCGCGGCCATTGTCCTCGATCTCCAGCCGGAAGCGCGCCGCACCCTCGCGCCGGCCGCGCACCGCGATGCGCAGCGGCACGCCGGGGCGCCGATATTTGACCGCGTTGTCGAGAAGGTTGCCGATCACCTGCTCCAGCGCCAGCCGGTCGGTGGCCACGCGCGGCACGTCGATGTCGAGCGCCACCTTGCCGTCGGCCTCGACCAGCTGGTGGCCGATGGCGGTCACCGCATTCGCCACCAACGCCGCGAGGTCGATCGCCTCGGGGCGCAGCACCCGCCTGCCCTCGCGTGACAGCCGCAGGATGGCGTTGATCAGCCCGTCCATCTTGCGGGTGGAGGAGCGGATAAAGCCCAGCGCCTCCGGCACGTCCTCCTCGGCCGCCCGTCGCGCCTCGTCGAAGGCGGGATCGTCGGACCGGGGCGCGGCGGCGACATAGGCCTGGAGCGGCACCAGGCTGGCCTCCAGCTCGCTGGTGAAGCCCATGATGTTGACCAGCGGCGCCCGGAGGTCGTGGGTGACGATATAGGCGAAGCGCTGGATCTCCTCATTGGCGCGGGCGAGGTCGGCGGTGCGCTCGCGCACCCGCTCCTCCAGCCCGGCATTGAGAGCTTCCACCTCGTTGCGCGCCCCGGCGATCTCCTGGGTGTAGCGCTGCACGACGAAGACCGCGAGGCCGGTGACGCCGAGGATCATCAGCCCGCCGACCACCGCCACCCACCACAGGGCATCGGCATTGACGCGCTGGTCCTCGACGAGGCTGCCGAGCCTGTCGTCCGCCCGCCGCATGAAGCCGTCGAGGATCGACCGTGCGTCGTCCATCAGCGCCTTGCCCTCGCCTTCCCGTACGATGGCGATGGCCTCGTCGGCGCGGCCGGCGCGGCGCAGCTCGATGGTGCGGGCGAGTTCGGCCATCTTGCCGGCGACCGCCTGGCCCAGCCGGTCGAGATCGCCGCGTATCTCCGCCGCGCCGGGCACCGCCTTGTTCAACGCGCCGAGGCGGTCGGTCAGCAGCGCCGCGGCGCGGTCGAACGGCGCCAGATAGGCCGAGTCGCCGGTGATCAGGAAGCCGCGCTGGCCGGTCTCGGCGTCCTGCAGCACCGACAGCGTGTCGGCCGCCGCCGAACGGAGCTGGCGGGTGGCGGCGATGTTCTCGGCATAGTCCTGCGTGCGGTTGACCAGCCACACCGTGGTGCCGACCACCGCGACCAGCGCCCCGAGGCCGACCAGCAGGAACAGGAGGGTGTAGCGCAGGAACGATGCGCGCGAGATCGGCATGGCGGCTATGGCATCCGGCTGACATGGGAGTTCGGCGACGCTGCCGGATCAGTATGCGCAGTTCCGCCGCGGCGGCGCGGCGTGTTCACGACCCCAGCATCAGCGGGACGCCGGCGCAAGCCGCCGGTACTCGGCGATGAGATTGGGCAGGTCGGACGGATCACGGCCGGCCCCGGCATCCTGGATGTCGCCCTGGATCTCGCGGGCGACGACCGGCCAGAGCCGGTCCACCGTGCGATTGAGATCGGCAGCGGCCACCCGCAGCCGCAAATCCGCCGCGCACAATGCCCGTGCCCTGACTTCGATGTTTGTTGTCATGGCCCGAAATTACCACGAACGACATCGCCCTTGTGCGCGAAAGTGGACACAAGCCTCGCATTAACCGCGACGCTGCGGCAGCACGACGGGCGGACGGGCAAATCGCCGGCGTCGACGGTGGTTCGATCCGCGGCGGCGCGAACCCCGAAAAGTAGCTGGCATGGACTGGATAATGAGTGGCGGGAGTGACGGGGCTCGAACCCGCGACCTCCGGCGTGACAGGCCGGCGCTCTAACCAACTGAGCTACACCCCCAACGACGGGTCGCTGTGGACCGCTCGTCGAGTGCGGCGGGTGTTAAGGCAGCGGCGGCGGGGTGTCAAGCGCCCCGCTCCGCGACTTGTGGACAGCTGCGGCGGCTGCCTCAGCCGGGCAGTTGCGGGCGTCGCGTCGCCAGCACCGCTTCGGTCAGCGCCATGGCGGCGATCAGCAGCGGCACCGAGAGGAAGGTACCGATCGGCCCCCAGAGCCAGGTCCACAGCGCCATGGAGAGGAATACCGCGAACGGATTGAGCGACACCCGGCGCCCGACGATGAGCGGCGTCAGGATCTGCCCCTCGACGGCGGTGACCGCGAGGAACAGGGCCGCCGGCAGCAGCCCCTCGACGATGCCGGGGAAACTGACGATGCCGACGGCGGCGAGGATCAGCGTCATCGAAGCCGGCCCGACATAGGGAATGTAGTTCAGCACCCCGGCCAGCACGCCCCACAGCAGCGGCGTCGGCAGACCCAGCGCCCAGGTGAGCGCGCAGGTGGCGACGCCGAGCCCGGCATTGATGAAGGTGGCGGTGACGAGATAGGTGCCGAGCCGTTCCTCGATGCCGCGGAACACCCGGAGCGCGGTCAGCCGCCCGGCGCGCGGGCCGATCGCCTGCACCACCCGGCGCTTGATCTGGATGCGTCCGGCCAGGAAGAACAGCAGCGAGCCGACGAACAGGATGAACTCGCCGATGGCCGGCGTCACCATGCCGATGGCGCTCTCCAGCATCTGCGAATCGGCGAGGGTGACCGTCATCGGTGGTTCGGCGACCCGGCCGATCGATTCCAGCGATTCGACGAAGGAGATCATGCTCTGCATCGCCGGCCGCAGCGTCGCGAAGCGTTCGCGCATGGTGTCGCCGATCTGCGGCGCGCGCTCGATCCAGTCGGCGAGCGGTGCGGCCAGCGCGACAGCGGCGGCATAGAAGGCGGCGACGATCGCCGCCACGATCAGCACCGCGGTCACCGGCGAGGGAATGCCCCGCCGCGACAGCGCCTCGATGAACGGGCCGATGACGCTGCCGATGATCACCGCGGCGACGATGGGGATGAGCACCGCCCGCGCCACCACTAGCGCTCCCGCCACGGCAAGCACCGCCAGCGCCATCACCGCCAGCTGCGAGAAGCGAAGCCACAGCGTGTCGATGCGGTGGCGACGGTCGGCAGCCGGTCCGAGCTTATGGGCGTAGGCGACTTCGCCGGCCGTTCCTCGCTGAATGTTCACCACGAAATCCCGCCGATCCTGATCCGCCCTGCCTGACGGCGACAACGCGCGGCTGCGGTCGCGGTTCCCGCGCCGGGGAGGTGCCGGAATGCCGCGAGGGCGAAGGACGGAAAATCCCTTGTCGCGCCGGCATTGCGTGAACTTCGCCCCGGCCTGCCCCGCGACTTGCACCCCGACCTGCCCCCCACTTGGCCGTGGACCTGGCCGCGGGCTTCCCCGCGGACTTGGCCGCGGATCGGAAATCCGGCATGGTGCCGCCGTGTCGCCCCTGCGGCGGCGCGGTGGCTCCGCCATGCGCGGGCCCGTGCGGATTTTCGGAGACCCCTGATGCTGAGCCCCTCCCCCATCGTTCCCGTGATTCTCGCCGGCGGCAGCGGGACGCGGCTCTGGCCGGTCTCGCGCGACAGCCTGCCCAAGCAGTTCCAGGTGCTCACCGGCTCGCACACCCTCTACCAGCAGACGCTGAAGCGGGTGTCCGACCGCTCGCTGTTCTCCTCGCCCATCGTCCTCACCCATGAGGATTTCCGCTTCTTCGCCCGCCGCCAGGCCACCGAGATCGGCATGGAGGTCACGGTGGCGCTGGAGCCGATGCGCCGCGATTCCGGCCCGGCGCTGATCGCCGCCGCGCTGATCGCCCAGCGGCTGCACGGCGAAGGCTGCCTGGTGCTGGCGCTCGCCGCCGACCATGTCGTGCTCGACGAGCCGCTGTTCCTCGACGCCTGCCGCGCCGGTGCCACCGCCGCCGCCGAGGGCCGCATCGTCACGTTCGGCATCACCCCGACCGAGCCGTCGACCGCCTATGGCTATATCCGCCCCGGCGCCGATTCGGGTGCCGGCGGCGCCCGCACCGTCGAGGCCTTCGTGGAGAAGCCGGACCTCGCCACCGCCACCCGCTATCTCGCGGAAGGCTACCTGTGGAATTCCGGCAATTTCTTCTTCCCGGCGAGCGTGCTCATCGAGGAAGCCACCCGCTTCGAGCCGGAAATGGTGGAGGCGGTGCGCGCCGCGGTGGAGACCGCCATCGAGGATCTCGGCTTCATCAAGCTCGACACCAAGGCCTTTTCCGGCGCCCCGTCCAAGTCGATCGACTATGCGGTGATGGAGCACACGCAGCGCGCCTCGGTGGTCGAGGGTCGGTTCCGCTGGTCGGATGTCGGCTCGTGGGACGCCCTGCACGAGCTTGCCGAGGGCGACGAGGACGGCAACGTCACCCGCGGCCCGGTGGCGCTGCTCGATTCGCACAATTCCTACTTCCATTCCGAGGGGCCGCTTCTGGCCGGCATCGGGCTGGAGAACGTCTCGGTGATCGCCACCGAGGACGCCGTGCTGGTGATGCCGGTCGACCGGGCGCAGGACGTCAAGGGCCTGGTCGCCAAGCTGAAGACCGACCGCCACAATGCGGCGAGCGAGCATGTGAAGGCGCACCGGCCCTGGGGCACCTACCAGACCATCTGCCGCGGCGAGCGCTTCCATGTGAAGAAGATCGTCGTCGAGCCGGGCGGGCGGCTGTCGCTGCAGAAGCACTATCACCGCGCCGAGCACTGGATCGTGGTGAAGGGCACCGCCGAGGTGACGCTGGACGGCCGCGTCTTCGAGGTGCGCGAGAACGAATCGACCTATCTGCCGCTCGGCGGCGTCCATCGCCTCGCCAATCCCGGCAAGATCCCGCTGGAGCTGATCGAGGTGCAGACCGGCTCCTATCTCGGTGAGGACGACATCGTCCGCCTGGAGGACGTCTATAACCGCGCCTGACGCGGTGGCCTTCCGGCGCGGGCTCGGCCCGCGCGCCGACCCGAACGACCCTCATGCCCGGCCTCGCGCCGGGCATTTTCGTCTTCGGGGGACATCTGGGGAACGTCCGGCGCGGTCAGCGGGCGCGGGTGGCCGCGAAGCTGCGCGAGGCGCGCCAGAGCCGCCAGATGCGCGCCGGCCCCGAGGCTGCCGGCACCCGCGCGAACGGGTCGTGCGGGCGGGCCATGCGCTCGAGATCGCCCGGCACCAGCGCCAGCGGCAGGAAGGCGGGATAATTGGCCGCGTCGACACGGGCGAGCGCCGCCAGGGCGAGGTCGTGATGCCGGCGCGCCAGGTTGCGCAGGTCGGCCAGCGCCGCCCGCAGCCCCGGCGTCGCGACCCCGGACACCGCGTCCTCCCGCCCGGCGCCATGCGCCTTGAGCAGGTCGAGCGGCACGTAGCACTGGCCGCGCCGCGCATGCACGGGAAAGGCGCGCAGCAGCCCGGTCACCGCGTAGGCCACCCCGGCATGGCCGGCGGCATCGGCCAGCGCCCGCTCGGCATCGGGGCGGGACGCGCCGGTGAGGATCAGCGTGCCGAGGCGGATCAGCGCCGAGGAGGTCTCGCCGGCATAGCCTTCGAGGTCGTTCACCGTCGGCATCGGGTCGTCATAGAGGTCGAAGATGCGCGCATCGAGCAGGGCGAAGAAGGTCTGCTTCGGCAGGCTGTGGCGCTCCACCGTATCGAGCAGCGCCGCCGCCACCGGATTGGCCCTGACGTCGCCGCGGGCGCCGCCGATCAGCGCCTCGCTCCACCATTGCAGCCGCACCTCCCCCGCCATCGGGGTGGTGATCGCCTCGCGCACCCGCGCCACCTCGGCATTGAAGGCGTGCAGCGCCATCAGCCCGGCGCGGGCGGGCTCGGGGGCGAACAGGTCGGCGATGTAGCGGTCGCGGTCGAGATCGCGCACCAGCTGCGCGCAATAGGCGCCGTTCGCGTCCTCGCCCACCACGATTCTGCCCGCCCCGCCCCGACCCGCCACCGCCCGGCCCTCAGCGCAGCGCGAGCAGAGCGGCGGCGACGGGACGCCCCTCCGCCAGCAGCACGTTATAGGTCGAGGCGGCGGCACGGGTCAGCATGGCGTCGATGCCGATGCCGACATC
Organism: Ancylobacter sp. GW821-FHT10E12; assembly: GCF_058809335.1. Classification (NCBI taxonomy): domain Bacteria; kingdom Pseudomonadati; phylum Pseudomonadota; class Alphaproteobacteria; order Hyphomicrobiales; family Xanthobacteraceae; genus Ancylobacter; species Ancylobacter sp. GW821-FHT10E12. Next base: position 53,042 of record NZ_JBXASN010000009.1, read on the forward strand.
GCGCAGCCGCCAGCGCAGCGCGTCCGGCACCACCCACAGATCGGTGCCGGTGCCGATGATCAGCATGTCGATGGCATCGCTCTCGGCGATGACCGGCGCCAGCGCGACGGCATCGATGCCGCCGACATCGGCGACCGCCCAGGCATGGATGCCGCTCGGCAGGGCGAGGATGGATCCCTCCGAGGCCATGCCGGCAAAGTGGAAGAAGCCCCGGCCGTAGCCTTCGATGGGCACCTGCCGGGGGAGATGGGCGTCGGGCACGGCCATGGGATCGCTCCGCTCTCGTCGCTCCGGCCGGGCGTCCCTGATCGGCGTCCCGGAATATCGGCACGCCGGTCAGGGGCGCGCCGTCTTGACCCCGGTCTTGGGTTCCGCCTTGGCTTTCGCTTCCGCCCTGGCGCCCTCCGCCTCCTTCTCCGCCATCGTCCGCGTGGTGACGCCGAGATAGATCAGCAGCGGCGAGGCGATGAAGATCGAGGTGTAGGTGCCGACCAGCACCACGCCGAACATCATCGTCACCGAGAAGGAATGGATCGCCCGCCCGCCGAACAGCACCAGCGCCAGCAGCGCCAGCGTCACCGTCACATGGGTGATCACCGAGCGCGACAGCGTCGAGTTGATCGACTGGTTGAGCAGGTCGTCGATCGGCATCTTCTTGTAGCGCCGCAGCATTTCGCGGATGCGGTCGTAGATGACGATGGTGTCGTTCAGCGAATAGCCGAGAATGGTCAGCAGCGCCGCCACGCTGGTCAGGTCGAAATCGATCTGGAAGATCGACATAAAGCCGATGGTCAGCACGATGTCGTGGAAATTCGCGATCGAGGCGCCGAGCGCGAACTGCCATTCGAAGCGGAACCACAGGTAGATCAGGATGCAGAGCACCGCCAGCATCAGGCCGACAATGCCGTAGCTGAGCAGTTCCTGCGACACGCGCGGGCCGACCACCTCGACGCGGCGATACTCGACGCCGTCGCCGAGCGCGGCGCGCACCTTGCCGACCACCGCCTGCTGGGCGGTCTCGCCGCCCGGCTGCTGGGCGACGCGGATCAGCACCTCGCCGTCGGTGCCGATCTCCTGGATCTGCACCTCGCCGAGCTCAAGCGTCTCCAGCTTCGAGCGGACGTCGCCGATGTTCAGCGTGTTGTTCGGCCAGCGCACCTCGAGCAGCGTGCCGCCCTTGAAGTCGATGCCGAAATTCAGCCCGAGGGTGAGGAACGCCACCAGGGCGACGATCGACAGCAGCGCCGAGATCGGGAAGCTGATGCGCCGGAAGCGCATGAAGTCGAATTTGGTATCGTCGGGGACGATGCGGAGCAGACGCATGGGAGCTCGCCTTTCTCAGATCGGCACGCGCTGGGGACGCTTCCAGCGCACCCAGAGCGCCGCCATCAGGCGGGTCAGCGTGAAGGCCGTGAACACCGTCGTCAGGATGCCGATGCCGAAGGTGATGGCAAAGCCGCGGACGGGGCCGGAGCCGATGTAGAACAGCACCGCCGCCGCGATGAAGGTGGTGATGTTCGAATCGAGGATGGTGGCCAGCGCCCGCGTGAAGCCGGCGTCGATCGCCGAGATCGCCGAGCGGCCGGCGCGCGCTTCCTCGCGGATGCGCTCGTAGATCAGCACGTTCGAATCCACCGCGATGCCGACGGTGAGCACCACGCCGGCAATGCCCGGCAGGGTGAGCGTCGCGCCGAGCATGGCGAGGATGCCGAAGATCATGCCGACATTCACCGCCACCGCGAACACCGCGAACACCCCGAACAGGCCGTAGGTGGCGATCATGAACAGGGCGACCGCGAGCGCGCCGACGATGGAGGCGACAATGCCGGAGCGGATCGAATCGGCGCCGAGGCCGGGACCGACCGTGCGCTCCTCCACCACCTGCAGCGGCACCGGCAGCGCGCCGGCGCGCAGCAGGATGGCGAGGTCGTTGGCCTGCTGCACGGTGAAATTGCCGCTGATCTGGCCGGAGCCGCCGAGGATCGGCTCGCGGATCACCGGGGCGGAGATCACGTGGTTGTCGAGCACGATGGCGAAGGGCTTGCCGACATTGGCCTGCGTCGCCTCGGCGAAGCGGCGCGCGCCATTGGTGTTGAAGCGGAAGGTCACCACCGGCTCGCGCGTCTGCGAATCGAAGCTCGGCTGCGCGTCGGTGAGGTCCTCGCCGGCCACCAGCACCCGCTGCTCGATCACATAGGGGACCGGCGGATTGTCCTGCGAGTTGATGATCTCGGTTCCGGCCGGCGGCCGGCTCTGCAGCGCCTGCTGCGGGCTCATCGTGGTGTCGACGAGGCGGAAGCTCAGCTTGGCGGTCTGGCCGAGCAGCGCTTTCAGGCGCGAGGGATCCTGCAGGCCCGGCACCTGGACCTGGATGCGGTCGGCGCCCTGGCGCTGGATCGACGGCTCGGTGGTGCCGAGCTGGTCGATGCGCTTGCGCACGATCTCGATCGACTGCGACACCGCCTGGATGGTGCGGGCCTGGATGCCGGCGGACGAGGGGGCGATGCGGATGGCGTCGCCGCTCAGCGTCACGTCGGTGTCGAGCTGGCCGCTCGAGGCCACCACGCCGCCGATCGGCTGGGCGAGCTCGCGCAGCTTGGCGAAGGCGGCGGCCGCGTCATTGGCGTCGCGCACCCGCACCTGCACGGCGTCGCCCTGGATGGCGAGGCCGGCATAGCCGATCTTGGCGTCGCGCAGCAGGCGGCGGGCATCGTCGCGCAGTTGCTCCAGCCGCATCTGGCGCACGTCGTTCTGCTGCACTTCGAGCACGATATAGGAGCCGCCCTGCAAATCGAGACCGAGCACGATCTTGCGTTGCAGGAAGGCCGGCAGCTTCTCGAAAGCGGTCTGCGGCAGCAGGCTGGGCACCACCATGAGGCAGATGATCGCGGAGAAGACCACGATCGCCAGCGCTTTCCATCGGGAAAAATAGAGCATGTCGTTCTTTCCGGCCGCTCGCGTCGGGAAGCGCGCCGCTGGAGCCCTTTCCGATCAGGCGGTGAGCCCGACCGGAGAAATGCGCTCCCGATTCCATGATCTGGAGCCTGTTCCCGTCGCAAAAGTCTTTCCACTTTTGCCGAACAGGCTCAAGAGGCGGATCAGGACGCGCCGTCTTCCTTGGCGGGCTCGCCCTTGGCGCGCACTTCCGAGATCATCGCGCGCAGCTGGCGGATCTTGACGCCTTCGGCGAGCTGCAGCTCGATCTCGCTGTCGTCCACCACGCGGGAAACCTTGCCGATCAGGCCGCCGGAAGTCACCACGGTGTCGCCGCGGCGCACGCCCTTCACCAGTTCCTGGTGGGCCTTCACCTTCTTCTGCTGCGGACGCAGGATGAGGAAGTACATGATGACGAAGATCAGCACGAAGGGCAGCAGCGACATCAGCATGTCGGTACCGCCGCCGACACCGGGCACCTGAGCATAAGCGGGCGTAATGAACATGGTGTTCCTTGTCCGTCGAAAACATGGCGGGCAACAGGCCCGGCGAAGCGGCGCGGACTATACTGACGCGCCTGCCGATTGCAAACGTCTCCCGCACCGCCCGGCGGTCACAGCTGCGAAAGCGTGCCCCGGCAGCCTCCACGTTTCGCCATCCGCTTGTGGAGCGCGCCGCCGCCCTTTATTCCCCGGCGGCGGAGGAGACCACAATGACGCAGAACCCGAACGCCGCCGGAGCCGCTTCCGCCCCCGATTCCGCCCCCGATTCCGCACCGGACCTCGCCCGCGTGCTCGCGCGCATCGCCGACGCGCTGGAGCGCCTCGCCCCGCCGGCCGCCGCCGCCGTCGATTTCACCGCCGCCGACGCCTATGTCTGGCACGCCGAGGGCCGGCGCCTCGAGCCGGTGCCGCGGGTCAACCGCGTCGACATGGAGCTGCTCAAGGGCATCGACCGCACCCGCGACACGCTGGTGGACAACACCACCCGCTTCGCCCGCGGCCTGCCGGCCAACAACGCGCTGCTCTGGGGCGCGCGCGGCATGGGCAAGAGCTCGCTGGTCAAGGCCGCCCATGCCGAGGTCAATACCGGCCTCTCGGGCGAAGGGCTGCCGCCGCTCAAGCTGGTCGAGATCCACCGCGAGGACATCGAGACGCTGCCGGCGCTGATGGGCCTGATGCGCGCGGCGCCGTTCCGCTTCATCGTGTTCTGCGACGACCTGTCCTTCGATGGCGACGACACCTCCTACAAGTCGCTGAAAGCGGTGCTGGAGGGCGGCATCGAGGGCCGGCCGGAGAACGTGATCTTCTACGCCACCTCCAACCGCCGGCACCTGCTGCCGCGCGACATGATGGAGAACGAGCGCTCGACCGCCATCAATCCCGGCGAGGCGGTGGAGGAGAAGGTCTCGCTGTCGGACCGCTTCGGCCTGTGGCTCGGCTTCCACAAATGCTCGCAGGACGAATATCTCGCCATGGTGGAGGGCTATGTCGCCCATTTCGCCATTCCGCTCGACGCCGAGACGCTGCGGCGCGAGTCGCTGGAATGGTCGACCACCCGCGGCGCCCGCTCGGGCCGCACCGCCTTCCAATATGTGCAGGATGTCGCGGGACGGCTGGGCGTGCCGTTGGGCGGCAGCCCCGCCGCCCCGCGCTGAACCGGCGCCGAGGTCCAAACGTCACGCCGGTCGTCTGATGCGGGGCGGTGCCCCGGAAGGATTCGCCCCGGAAGGATTCGCCCGGAAGGAGCTGTCCCGGACGCTGCCGCCGGGGCCGTCGCGGCCCGGTCGGCGGTTGCGCGGCGATGCAGCAAGTCGGATGGCAGCAAGTCGGATGGCGGGAAGATGGACGCGATGGGCTCGGCCGGCCGCGCGGGCCGGCCGGCGCCGGCTCACAGCCCGGCGAGATACTGCGACGGATCGACCGCCTGCGAGCCCTTGCGGATCTCGAAATGCACCTGCGGCGAAGTCACCGAGCCGGTCTGGCCGGCCTTGGCGATCACCTGGCCGCGCTTGACGCTGTCGCCCTTCTTCACGTCGAGCTCGCTGTTATGGGCATAGGCGGTCACCCAGCCGTCCGAGTGCTTGACGAGGACCAGGTTGCCATAGCCCTTCAGCTCGCTGCCGGCATAGGCGACGACGCCGTCCTCGGCCGCCTTCACCGAGGTGCCTTCCGGCACCGAGACGTTGATGCCCTCATTGGTCTGGCCGCCGGGCTTGGGGCCGTAGCCGGAGATGATGCGCCCGCGCACCGGCCAGCGGAACTGCACGCCGCTGGCGGCGGTGCGCGCCTCTTCCGGCGTCTCGGAGGGCTTCACCGCGGCGATGGTCTGCGCCTTCGGCTCGGCGGGAGCCGCCGCGACGACCGGGGTCGGAGCCGCCGCCGGCTTGGCGGGCGCCGGCTTTGCCGCGGTGGTGACGGCCGGCGTGGGCGCGGCCAGTGCGGTCGCGACGGGAGCGGCACCCGGCTTGGCGGCGGCCACGGGAGCCGGGGCGGGGGCCGCGAGCGTTCCGGCGGCCGGGGCGGCCGGCTTGTGGGCCGCGACCTGCGTCGCGGCGGCGGCACCCGGAATGACGATGTTCTGGCCGATCCGCACCTGCGCATTCGGGTCGAGCCCGTTGGCGGCGGCGAGCGCGGCGCGGGACAGGTTGTAGCGCCGCGCCAGCGAGCTCAGCGTCTCGCCATTGGCGACGACATGGGCGGCGCCGGCGACCGGCGCGCTCGCCACCACCGGCGGCGTGCGAACCGGCGCGGGGGCCGCCGAGACCGGCATGGGCTGCTGCAGCGGAGCCTGAGCCGCCGCCACCGGGGCGGGCTGGCGAACCGGGGCCGCGGCCTGCGGCGCCGCAGAGGTGCCATAGAGCGGCTGCTGCGCCGGGGTGGCCATCGCCACCGTCCGCGGCGCGCCATAGTTCTGCGGCGCCGGATAGGCCGGGGCGGCGCCGTAATTCTGCGGCGCGGGATAGGCGGGCTGGGTGCCGTAGGGCGCGGCCGAGGCGACCGGCTGCATGGCGGGAGCGGGCGCCATCGGGGCGGACTGCACCGCGCCGCTGGGGGAGGCGATCGAGCCGGTATAGGCCGGCGAGCCCTGCGCGGCGGCATAGGGGCTCTGGCTCGGATTCTGGAACCGGCTGACGTCCGAACTGCAGGCCGCGGCCGTGCCGCCAAGCAGAGCGACAATCGACAACCTCAGAAAGGACCGGGAACCGGACGTCGACCAAGACCCAAGCATCGCACCATCACCCGCACGCCAAACATGGGGGCGATTAAAGCCTCGTATAGGTAAACAGCGGCTTAAGTCCGCCACCGGCGCCACCGCTGAAACGGCGAAAGCGTGGCAAAAACGCTACAGAATCTCGGCCACGCCGGACAGCAGCGGCACGAAGCGCACCGGCCCGAGATCGCGCCGGCTGAAGCCCCCCGGCATCGGCGAAAACCGCGTCAGCGTCTGGGTACCGTCGACCGGTCCGACCGGCGCCACGATGAGGCCGCCCGGCGCCAGCTGCGCCAGCACCGCGGCGGGCACTTCCTCCGCCGCCGCGGTGATGAGGATGCGGTCATAGGGCGCGCCGGGGAGGTAGCCGAGGCGGCCATCGGCCACCACCACGTCGACATTGGACAGGCCGAGCGCCTTCAGCCGCGCCCGTGCCTCGCGCGCCAGCGTGTGGAAGCGCTCCACGCTCGTCACCTTGCCGGCGATGCTGGCGAGGATCGCCGCCTGGTAGCCGCTCCCGGTGCCGATCTCCAGCACCCGGTGCTCGGGCGAGAGCTCCAGCGCCTCGGTCATGCGCGCCACCAGCGAGGGCTGGCTGATCGACTGGCCGCATTCGATCGGCAGCGCCTGGTCGCTCCAGGCGAGATGGCGGAACGCCGGCTCGACGAAGCGCTCGCGCGGCACCTGCTCCATCGCCCGCATCACCCGGAGGTCGCGGATGCCGCGCTGGCGCAGCGACAGCAGCAGCGCCGCCCGCGCCGTCGCCTCCCGCTGCTCCATCTTGCTCGATCCGGTCATGGGCACGATTACATCAGTCGCGGAACAGCTGCGCCAGCCGTGTCATCATCGGCTCGTCGGTCATGTCGAGCCGGAGCGGCGTCACCGAGATCGAGCCCTGGTCGAGCGCGTGCAGGTCCGAGCCGTTCACCGTCTCGAACACCCGCCGCTCGAAGGCGATCCAGTAATAGGGATTGCCGCGCCCGTCGGCCCGCTGGTCGATGCGCAGCAGCCCCTGGTCGCGCCGCCCCTGCGCCGTCACCGCGATGCCGGCGACATCCTCCGGCGCCCGGTTGGGGAAGTTCACATTGACGAGAATGCCGGGCGGGATGCCCTCGCCCAGCAGCCTGCGCACCACCGCCGGCCCGTGATGCTCGGCGGCGGCATAGGCGGGCGCATGGCGGGTCTGGAGGCCATAGGCCTGCGACAGCGCGATGGAGGGGATGCCGAGCACCGTGCCCTCCATGGCGCCGGCCACGGTGCCGGAATAGCCGACATCCTCGGCGACGTTCTGGCCGCGATTGACGCCGGAGAGCACGAGGTCGGGCTTGGCATCCTTGAGGATGTGCCGCACCGCCATGATCACGCAGTCGGTCGGGGTACCCTTCACCGCGAAGCGCTTCTCCTCCACCTGCCGCAGCCGCAGCGGATCGGAGAGCGACAGCGAATGCGACACGCCGGACTGGTCGAATTCCGGCGCCACGATCCACACGTCGTCGGAGAGCGCGCGGGCGATGCGGGCGCAGGATTCGAGGCCCGGCGCGTGGATGCCGTCGTCATTGGTCACCAGGATGCGCATGGCCTCTTCCTTTTCCCGCCGCCGGTTCGCAGGGCCGATCCCGCCCCCGATCCCGTCTCAACTCATCCCCCCGGCCCGACCGGGGAACCGCGCCGTCCCGCGACCGCGGACGGCCGGCCTCAGGCCCGCTCTATCGTCGTCCGCCCGCCCATATAGGGCACCAGCACGTCCGGCACCGTGACGGAGCCGTCCTCGTTCTGGTAGGTCTCGAGGATCGCCACCATCGCCCGCCCCACCGCGACGCCCGAGCCGTTGAGCGTGTGCAGGAAACGCGGCGCCTTGGCGCCGGCCGGCCGGTAGCGGGCGTTCATCCGCCGCGCCTGGAAATCGGTACAGGTGGAGACCGAGGAGATCTCGCGATAGGCGTTCTGGCCCGGCAGCCACACCTCGATGTCGAAAGTGCGCGCCGAGGCGAACCCCATGTCGCCGGTGCACAGCGTGACGACGCGGTGATTGAGGCCGAGCTTCTTCAGCACCGAAATGGCGCAGGCGAGCATGCGCTCCTGCTCGGCCAGCGAAGTCTCCGGGGTGGTGATCGACACCATCTCGACCTTGTTGAACTGGTGCTGGCGGATCATCCCCCGCGTATCGCGCCCCGCCGACCCGGCCTCGGCGCGGAAGCACTGGGTGAGCGCGGTATAGCGCAGCGGCAGTTCTTCCTCGGCGAGGATGCTCTGCGCGACGAGGTTGGTCAGCGGCACCTCGGCGGTGGGGATGAGCCACATGTCCTCGCCCGCCGAAAACTGATCGTCCCGGAACTTCGGCAGTTGCGCGGTGCCGAACATCGCCTCGTCCTTCACCAGGACCGGCGGCGCCACCTCGGTATAGCCGTGCTCTTCGGTATGGGTGTTGATGAAGAACTGCCCGATGGCCCGCTCCAGACGCGCCAGCTGGTTCTTCAGAACCACGAAGCGCGCGCCGGAGAGCTTGGCCGCCGCCTCGAAATCCATCTGGCCCAGCGCCTCGCCGATCTCGAAATGCTGCTTTGGCGCGAAGGCGTAATCGCGGATTGCCGGCATCGACAGCGCCGAACCCTCGATCTCCGCATGCGGCGCGGGGGCGAACGGCACGTTGTCGTGCTCGTCCTTGCCGAACGGCACCTCGGCGAGCGGCACGTTGGGGATCGCGGCGAGCTTCTCATGCAGCTCCGCCTCGGCCGCCTTCACGTCCTCCTCGATCGCCGGGATCTCGGTCTTGAAGCCGTTCACTTCCGCCATCAGCGCCTCGGCGCGGGCGTTGTCGCCGGACTTCTTGGCGCCGCCGATCTCCTTGGAGGCGGCGTTGCGGCGGGCCTGAAGCTCCTCAAGCTTGACGATGCCCGAGCGGCGGCGCTCGTCGAGGCCGATCAGCCCGTCCACCAGCGCCTGCGCCTCGGCCTCGTCCGTGCCGCGACGGACGAGCGCGGTCACCAGCCCCCGCGCGTCCTCGCGGATCCATTTGATGTCGTGCATGGAGGTCGTCCTTCGAAACCAGCCCGCTACCTCTAAGGTGGCGGGATTCTCCGCCACCGCCCTAGGTGGCGGACTTCTCCGCCGCCGCCTCTGCCGCCGAGCGCCTCTTCTCGACGACGCGCACGAGGTAGACCGAGACCTCGTAGAGAAGCAAGGTCGGGATGGCGAGCGCGAACTGGCTGACCAGGTCCGGCGGGGTCAGCACCGCCGCGGCGATGAACACGCCGACGATGGCGTAGCGCCGCGCCTTCCTCAGCTGGGCCGAGGTGACGACGCCGATCTGCGCCAGCAGCGTCAGGATCACCGGCAGCTGGAAGCAGATGCCGAAGGCGAAGATCAGCGTCATGATCAGCGACAGGTATTCGCTGACCTGCGGCAGCATGGAGATTTCCGCCGAGCCCGGCCCGGCCAGCTGCTGCATGGAGAGGAAATAGGTCATCGCCAGCGGCATGGCGACGAAATAGACGAAGGCCGCGCCGATGAGGAAGCACACCGGCGTGGCGATCAGGTAGGGCCGGAAGGCGCCCTTCTCGTGCTTGTACAGGCCCGGCGCCACGAACATGTAGATCTGCGTCGCCACCACCGGGAAGGAGATGAACGCGGCGCCGAACATGCCGAGCTTGATCTGGGTGAACAGGAATTCCTGCGGCGCGGTGTAGATGAGCTTGACGTGCTCGGTGCCGCCGGCGGCGAACTCATACGGCCACAGCAGGATATTGTAGATCACCTTGCCCAGCATGAAGCAGCCGAAGAAGGCGATGAAGAACGCGATCAGCGACTTGATCAGCCGCGCGCGCAGCTCGATCAGATGCTCGATCAGCGGAGCCTTGGAGGCGTCGATATCGTCCTCGCTCATGGCTTGGACCCTTCCGCCCCGGAACCGTCCGCCCCGGCCGGCGTCCCGCCGGCGGGCTTCGGCTTCGCAGGGGCGGCCGGCGCGTCGAGATCAGCGACCGCCTGTGCGACTTCCGGCTCGGACGCGGATACCGGCTCGGCCGGCGCCGCGACCGCCGCCGATGCCTCGCGGGCCGGCTCGGCCTCGCCGGGGGCATCGAGATCGGCGACCGCCAGCGCGATCTCCGGCTCGGACGCGGCTACGGGTTCAGTCGAGGGCACCGATTCGGCCGGCATGTCGACCGCCCGTGCGACGTCCGTCTCCGGCGCGGCCAGCGCGTCGGTGGCGATGCGCACCTCGTCCTCGATGGTCTCGAAGGCGTTCGGCTCCAGCTCGGTTGGCTCCGGCGCCGGCAGCGCCGCGCTCGTCGCGTCCGCCGGCGGCAGGTCCTTGCGCTCCACCGGGCTGGCGGCGTCCTTCAGCTGATTCTCGATGTCGAGCAGCGGATTGGTCGGGATCGACGCCGCCACGCTGTCGCGCACGCCCGAGATGCTGTTCTGCGTCTCCTCGGCGAAACCGGACAGCGTCTTCTTCACATCCGCGAGATCGGCCTCGCGCAGCGCTTCCTGGAAGGTACCCTGGAACTCGCCGGCCATGCGGCGCAGCTTGCCGACGGTGCGACCGACATTGCGGATCACGCCGGGCAGTTCCTTGGGGCCGATCACGACGAGCGCGACCACCCCGATCACCAGCATTTCGGACCAGCCGATATCAAACATGGAATATGCCGGGGCAGCGTGTCCGCTGCCCTCCCCGATCCGATTGCATCCGAGCTAAGCGGGCGTCAGCCGACCTTGGTCCGCTCGGCTTCCACGCTGTTCTGGTGGTCGAGCGAACGCACCGGCTCGGCCGGCTTGGCGGGCGGCGTCTCGTCGTCGGCCATGCCCTTCTTGAACGCCTTGATGCCCTTGGCAGCATCGCCCATCAGCTCGGACAGCTTGCCGCGACCGAAGAGGAGGAGCACGACAACCAGCACGATGATCCAATGCCAGATGCTCAACGAACCCATATCAAAAACTCCTTCAACCGAAACGCCGCCGGCCCCTCGCGGCATGCGCGTCGCAACTGACGCGGGACACTAGGGCCCGGTCGCGGCGAAAACAAGAACCTCTGCCGTATCGATGTGCACGCCGACGTCGTGACCAGCGGCCAGACCGGCGGTTCCCCGCCGCCGGACGATCAGCGGACGGTCGACGCCGTCGACCGCCACCTCGTACATGTCGAGCTCGCCGAGGAAGCGGTGCTCCATCACGCGGCCGGGAATGCCGGTGCCAGGCGCCCGCAACTCGATGCCCTGCGGGCGAACCGCCACCACCGCCTCGATGCCCTCCGGCAGGCCGCCGGCGGAAAAGCCGCCCAACGCGGTGCGCACCCGCCCGCTTTGGACGACGCCGCCCACCTCGTTGATCTCGCAGAAGAATCGCGCCGTCGACAGGTCCGCGGGACGGCGGTAGATCGCCTCCGGCGTGCCGAACTGGACGATCCGCCCGGCGCGCATCAGCGCGATGCGGTCGCCCATGCGCATCGCCTCCTCCGGGTCATGCGTGACGATGACGCAGGTGGCCCCGGCGTCGCGCACCACGTCCAGCGTCTCGGCCCGCACGCTGCCGCGCAGTCGGCTGTCGAGCCCGGAGAAAGGCTCGTCCATCAACAGGATGGCCGGCCGGGTCACAAGTGCGCGTGCCAGCGCCACGCGCTGCTGCTCGCCGCCCGACAGGGCATGTGGATAATCGTCGGCATAACGGCCGAGCCGCATGCGCTCCAGCGCCCGCCGCGCCTCGGCGAGCGCGTCGGGACGCGACAACGAGCGCAGCCCGAAGGCGACATTGTCGAGATTGGTGAGATGCGGGAACAGCGCATAATCCTGGAACACCAGCCCGATATGCCGCTTCTCCGGCGGCACGAAGACGTCCGGCCCCGCCACCACCTGGCGGTCGAGCAGGATTCGCCCGGCACTGGGCCGCTCGATGCCGGCGATCAGCCGCAGCAGCGTTGTCTTGCCGCAGCCGGACGTGCCCAGGAGACAGACGATCTCGCCCGGCTCGATGGTGAGGTCGATGCCGTCGACCGCGTTGGCGGTGCCGTAGCTGTGATGCACCGCCTCCAGGGTCAGGCGGCTGGCCAGCGAGACCGGCGTGCGGGTCAGAACCTCGTCCATGCGCATCCTTTCGCCGCGCCGCGGCGGTCAGGCCTCGTCCTCGGGCGCCGCTTCCGGCAGGCCGCCGCTTTCCGCCTCCGAAGAATCCAGTTCCGGCGAATCCAGTTCCGGCGAATCCGGCTCCGGCTCATGCGCGAAGCCGAGGTCGAGCTCCGGTTCGAGCGGATCCTCGTCGTCGGCCAGCGCCGCGTCGTCGCTCGGCAGCGGCACGGTTAGTCCGGCCGCGACCCGCGCGTCAACAAATCCCGCGCCGCGCAGGTCGTCGAGGCCGGGCAGGTCCTGGATCGCCTCCAGTCCGAAATGCACCAGGAACGTCTCGGTGGTGCCGTAGGTGATCGGCCGTCCGGGGCTGCGCCGCCGCCCGCGCATGCGCGCCCAGCCGGATTCCAGCAGCACGTCGAGCGTGCCCTTGTTGGTGGAGACGCCGCGGATCTCCTCGATCTCCGCCCGCGTCACCGGCTGGTGGTAGGCGATGATCGCCAGCGTCTCCAGCGCCGCGCGGGAGAGCCGTCGCGGCTCCGGCTTGTCGCGGGCGAGCAGGAAGCCGAGATCGGGCGCGGTGCGCAGCATCCATTTGCCGGCCACCCGCACCAGATTGACCCCGCGCCCGGCATAATCGGCCGAGAGCTGTGCCAGCAGCCGGCGCAGGTCCGCCCCCTCCGGCAGCCGCGTGGCCAGCGTCGCCTCGTCGAGCGGCTCGCCGGCGGCGAACAGCAGCGCTTCCAGCAGCCGCAGGTTCGGGTCGCGCGCAGGCTCGCGCAGGGATTCCGGTTCGGCGGCGCGATGCGCGGACGGCAGCGTCACCGTCCCTCCCCCCGCTCGCGGCGGCGGATATAGATCGGCGCGAAGGCCTCGCCCTGCTGCAGGTCGATCAGCCCCTCGCGCACCATCTCCAGGCTGGCGGAGAAGCTGGAGGCCAGCATGGTGGCGCGCATCTTCGGATCGGCGAGCCAGTCGAGCAGCAGCGCGTCGAGCCGCGACCATTCGCCCGCCGGCAGCAGCCGGCCGATCAGCCGCTCCAGCCGCTCGCGGGCATCGGCGAGCGGGATCACGTTGCGCGGCGCGAAGCGCACATGCGACAGCGCCATCTTCTGCCGCTGCGCGCCATAGGCGGCGAGCAGGTCGTAGAGCGTCGCCTCGTAGACCGGGCGGCCGCCGCCGGTCAGCGGCTCGGGCGCGCCGCGGGCGAACACCTCATGGCCTATGCGGTCGCGGGTGGCGAGATGCGCCGCCGCGCCGCGGATGCGTTCCAGCCGCCTGAGCCGCTCGGTGAGGTCCTGCGCCAGGTCGGCGGCGCTCGGCCCCTCCTCCTTCGGCGGCTCGGGCAGCAGCAGCCGCGACTTGAGGAAGGCCAGCCACGCCGCCATCACCAGATAGTCGGCCGCCAGCTCCAGCCTGATCTTCCGCGCCGCGTCGACGAAGCGCAGATATTGCTCGGCGAGCTCCAGGATGGAGATGCGGGAAAGGTCGACCTTCTGGGTGCGCGCCAGCGCCAGCAGCAGGTCGAGCGGGCCTTCGAAGCCGTCGACATCGACGACCAGCCCGCCCTCGCCGGGCTCGCTTGCGTCATCCGCCTCGAAGGCGAAACGGCTTTGTTCCATGGCGACAGAAGACCGGGGGTTCAGGACGCCGCGATCATACCCGAAAACGCAACGGAATCCTGCTCCCGCGCCGCAATAGCGGTATCGGGCAGCCAGGCGAGCGCCCGCGCGCAGCGCCGCGCCGCCGCGCCCGCCAGCACCGGCGAGCTGGCGGCGACCTCGCGCATCTCCTCGATGCGGCCGTTGCAATGCAGGGCGAGGTCGCAGCCGGCGGCGAACGAGGCCTCGGCGCGGCTCGCCAGCGAGCCGGCGAGCGCGCCCATCGACAGGTCGTCGCTCATCAGCGCGCCGTCGAAGCCGATGAACCCGCGGATCACCTCGGCGATCACGATCGGCGACGTCGTCGCCGGCCGGTCGGGATCGATGGCGGAATAGACCACATGCGCCGTCATGCCGAGCGGCAGGTCGGCCAATCGGCGGAACGCCTCGAAATCGGTGGCTTCCAGCTCGGCCCGCGGCGTGTCGACCACCGGCAGGCTCTCATGGCTGTCGGCGCGGGCGCGTCCATGCCCCGGAATGTGCTTGAGCACCGGCAGCACGCCGCGCTCGCGCATGCCGTCCGCCACCGCGCGGGCGAGCCGCGCCACCTGCACCGGCTCGGTGCCATAGGCGCGGTCGCCGATGATGCCGTGGCCTTCCGGCAGGCGCAGGTCGGCGCAGGGCACGCAATCGACATTGATGCCGAGCGCGGCGAGATCGTCGGCCATCCACCCCGCATTGTCGCGCGCCGCGTCGGCCGCCGCCGGATCGCCCGCCTCCGCCATGCGCGCGAAGCGCTCGGCCGGCGGATAGGACGGCCAGTGCGGCGGGCCGAGCCGCTGCACCCGCCCGCCTTCCTGGTCGATCAGCACCGGCGCATCGGGCCGGCCGACCATCGCGCGGAAATCCGCCACCAGCGCCGCCACCTGTTCCGGCGTCTCGACATTGCGGCGGAACAGGATCAGCCCCCACGGCGCCTGCGCGCGCAGGAAGTCCCGCTCCTCTTCGGTCAGCACGGGGCCGGCGCAGCCGGTGATGAAGGCGCGTGCGGCGGATGCGGATGCGGCGGCAGCGGCGGTCATGGCGGGCACGGTTTCCGCGGTCAGATGCGGGAGACGAAGCAGGAGCCGCCCTGCGCCTTGAGCGCCTCGCACAGGCTCACCGCGTCGTTGCGGTTGCCGAACGAGCCGATCTGCGCGCGATAGGTGACGCCGCCGGTCGAGGAGATGTCGCCGCGCCGCACCGTCGCCGGCTTGCCGCTGAGCAGGCTGCCGAAGCGCGACTGGGCGCTGCGCAGCATCGCCTGCGCATCCGCCTCGGTCGGCACCGAGCCGATCTGCACCACGAAGGCGCCGCTGGGGGCCGCGACCGCGTTCGCCGCCGCGTTCAGCGTCTGCGCCGCCGAGGGGGCGGCAGCCTGGGCCGGGGCGGCATTCTGCGCCGGAGCGGTGGCGACGCGGGTCGGCGGCAGCGGCACGTTCGGCACGATCGAGGGGGTCGCCGACAGCGGCGCCGGATTGGTGGAGACCGGCGCGGAATTGCCCGGACTCAGCGCCACCGACGCCGAGGCGGTCGGATGCGGCGACTGCACCGGCGGCGCCGCCGAGACGTTCGGCGCCGGGGCCGGAGCGGGAGTGCCCTCGACGATGCTGCCATCGGCGCGCACGGTCATGGTGCGCACGCGCTTGGGCTCGGTGGCGGAGCCGCCGGCGGCGGGCGCCGGCGCGTTGGCGGTCGGGCTGGTGGCCGGCTGGATCACCCGCGGCTGCGGCTGCGCCGCCTGCGACACGTCGACCGGCTGCTCCTCGCTGGAGACCACGCGCTCGCTGCCGGTGCTCGCGGTGCCGCCGACGCGGTCATAGATCAGCTTCTGGCCGTCGCTGGCGTTCTCGGCGGCGGTGTCGGCCGGGGCCGGCACCACCTTGTTGGGCGACGGCTCGGCGCGGATCACCGGCGGCTGGCCGCCGGCGAGGCCGGTGGTGCCGCCCTGCTTGAGCAGGGCATAGGCGCCGGCACCGCCGACGACCACCAGCACCAGCAGCGCGCCGACCACCACCAGCCGGCGACGGCTGCGGCGCGGCGCCTCATGGGCCTCGGTGCCGTAATCCTCGTCCTCGGCGGCGACGTGATAACCGTCATCCTCGGCCGAGGAGCGTCCGTAATCATAGACATCGTCGTCGCGGTCGAGGCCGAGATCGAAGGTCGGATCCTCCGCGGCCGGCGCGGGCGTGGCGGGTGCGGGCGTGGCGGCGCCACGGCTCATCCAGCTCGGCGGCGGCGCGGAGCCGCCGGCACGCGCGGGAGCCGGCTCGTCGGCGAAGGACGGCTCGGCCCGCGAGGACGGGCGGGGCGCATTCGCCATCGGCGCGCGCGGCGGCTGGGAGCGCGGCTCGGGAGCACGCGGCTCGGCGACGCGCGGCTCGGGAGCACGTGGTGCCGGGGCGGCCGGGCGCATGGCAGGGTCGGGACGCGGAGCGGCGGGGCGGCCGGCGTCGCGGTTATAGCCCTCGGGCTGCGACGGGCGCTCGGCGCGCGGGGCGGAGGGCGCGGCATTCGCGCCGCGCTGCGCGGATTCGGTATAGACCTCCGCCGCCAGCGCCGCGAAGGAGCCGGGCGCCGGGCGCGGCGTGCTCGAAGGCGCCCGCGGCGCCTGCGAGGGAGAGGGAGAGGGAGAGGCCGGCGCCTGCGGGCGCGGAGCGGCCGGGCGAGGCTGGGCCGTGGGGGCCTGGCCGGAGGCCGGAGGTTGAGCCTTGGGGCGCGGAACCTCCCGCATCAGCGCGGCGAACTCGTCCTCCTGCGCCATCATGCGGGCGAGCTCGGCGAGCGGATCGCTGGCAGTGGTCCGCCCGTCGGCCGAACGCGGGGAGGGACCCGGTTCGTTCTGCCGATAACGCGAGGTGCCGTCGTTGACCATTTTCACCGAACCTGTTGGCTGTGTGCGAACACCCGCCGGCAGGACCGGAGGCGCACTAAGAGGAGCGGGGCGAATCCGTACGCAACGCGCTCACCGCATTTCTTCGGGAGCACCGACCCCGAGGATCGCGAGTCCCGAAGCGATGATCAGCGCAACTGCGTGAACGAGTGCCAGCCGCGCATAAGTCGACTTTCGATCATCTTCGATAATGAAGCGTAAATGTGGCACCTCTTTGCCGCGATTCCACTGTCCGTGCAGGGCGCTGGCGAGGTCGTAGAGATAGAACGCCACGCGATGCGGCTCGCGCGCCCCCGCCGCCTGCTCGATCAGCCTGGGATAGCCGGCGATCAATTTGGCGAGCGCGATCTCCCCCTCGTCGGCCAGCAGCGACAGGTCGGCATCGGCGAAGGCCGCCGCCTCGCCCGGCAGGTCCGGCATCGCCTCGGCGGCGTTGCGCAGGATCGAGCGCGCGCGGGCATGGGCGTACTGCACATAGAACACCGGGTTCTCGCGGCTCTGCTCCATCACCTTGGCGAGGTCGAAATCCAACACCGCGTCGTTCTTGCGGTGGATCATCATGAACCGCACCGCGTCGACGCCGACCTCGTCCACCACCTCGCGCAGCGTCACGAAGGTGCCGGCACGCTTCGACATCTTCACCGGCTCGCCATTGCGCAGCAGCCGCACCAGCTGGCACAGCTCGATGTCGAGCACCCCCTCCCCCGCCGTGGCCGCCTTCACCGCCGCCTGCATGCGCTTGATGTAGCCGCCATGGTCGGCGCCCCATACGTCGACCATCTGCGCGAAGCCGCGGTCGAACTTGTCCTTGTGATAGGCGATGTCGGCGGCGAAATACGTATAGGCGCCGTCCGACTTCACCAGCGGCCGGTCGACATCGTCGCCGAACTGCGTAGCGCGGAACAGCGTCTGCTCGCGGTCCTCCCAGTCCTCCGGCGGCGCGCCCTTGGGCGGCGGCAACCGGCCGTCATAGACGAGGTCGCGGGCGCGCAGGTCGGCGAGCAGCCGGTCGATGGTCGAGCCGTTGCCCTCGCGGACATGCAGCGTGCGCTCGGAGAAGAACACGTCGAAGCGGATGTTGAGCGCCGCGAGATCCTCGCGGATCATGTCCATCATCGCGTCGATGGCGGCCGCGCGCACCAGCGGCAGCCACTTCGCCTCGTCCTTGGCCAGCAGCGTGTTGCCGTATTTGACGACGAGCGCCTTGCCGACCGGCACCAGATAGTCGCCGGGATACAGTCCCTCGGGGATGGTGATGGCCTCGCCCAGCGCCTCGCGGTAGCGCAGATAGGCGGAGCGGGCCAGCACGTCGACCTGCGCCCCGGCGTCGTTGATGTAATATTCGCGCGTCACCTCCCAGCCGGCCACCGCCAGCAGGTTGGCGAGCGCGTCGCCGAACACCGCGCCGCGGCAATGGCCGACATGCATCGGCCCGGTCGGGTTGGCCGAGACATATTCGATATTGATCGCCGCGCCGCCGCCCATGGCGGAGCGCCCGAACTCCCCGCCCTGCGTCAGCACGCCGGCGATCACCCGCGGCCAGAAGGCGGGCGACAGCGCGATATTGATGAAGCCCGGCCCGGCGACGTCGACCCGCTCGACATCCGCCACCGCGCGCAGCTTGTCCGCCAGCTTCTCCGCGAGGTCGCGCGGCTTCAGCCCCGCATCCCTGGAGAGCACCATCGCCGCATTGGTGGCGAGGTCGCCATGGCTGGCATCGCGCGGCGGCTCGACGACGACGCGGCGCGCATCGATGCCGCCCGGCAGCACTCCCTCGGACGCGAGCGCATCGAGCGCGCTGCGGACATGATCGGCGAAGAGGGCATAGAGATTCATGGCTGACGGCTCATGGCTTGCGGCTCCGGGCGCGGCTGGCCCGATGGGCGGCCTGCGGCTACCGCAGATCGCCTGCCAAGTCAAAGAAGGGCGGAAAGCCAAGCCTGCGTGCTTCGAGGCGCGCGATGCGCGCACCTCGGCATGACGGGGATCGGCAGGGGGCGGGTGTTCCCTGAAACCCGTCATCCTGAGGTGCGAGCGCAGCGAGCCTCGAAGGACGCACCGCGCCCGTCACGCGAGCCCTACATCTCGCCGCCCGCGGTCAGGCCGGCTCACCCATTCGCCGCGTCGAACAGCCTCGCGTGCTCGGCAAGCGCGTAGCGATCGGTCTGGCCGGCGATGAAATCGGCGATGCGCCGCGCCCGCTCGTGTTCCGCCAACCCGTCCATGCCGACGCGCCACTCCACCGGCAGGGTGAAGCTGTCGGCCATGTAGCCGCCGAACAGGTCGCGCACCACCCGCCCCGCCGCGTCCATCTCCAGCATCACGCGGGGGTGGCGGTACATGCGCGGAAACAGGAAATCCTTGATCGCCCGCTCGCCCGCGGCCCGTTCGGCCGAGAAGCCGACCAGCGCCTCGCCGAGCCGGCGCACGTCGTCGGCGCTCCGCGGCCCGCGCCGCGCGGCCCGCGCCCGCGTCTCGTCCACCACGTCCTCGATCAGCAGCGTGATCATGCGCCGGCCGATCTCGTGCACCAGGCGCGGCCCGTCGAGGCCGGGCCAGTCGGCCGCGATGCCGGCGATCACCCCGCCGACCAGCGGCAGCGCCCGCAATTCCTCCACCGTGAACAGCCCGGCGCGCAGGCCGTCGTCGAGGTCGTGCACGTCATAGGCGATGTCGTCGGCGATCGCCGCCACCTGCGCCTCGGCCGACGGCCAGCTCCACAGCCACAGGTCCTGCCGCGCCACATGCTCGGCAATGGCGTAAGGCAGCGGCCCATCCACCGGCCCGTTATGCTTGACGATGCCCTCCAGCGTCTCCCAGGAGAGGTTGAGCCCGTCGAAGCCGGGATAGCGGTTCTCCAGCCGCGTCACCACCCGCAGCGACTGCGCGTTGTGGTCGAAGCCGCCATAGCTGGCCATGCAGGCGTCCAGCACCCGCTCGCCGGCATGGGCGAAGGGCGGATGGCCGAGGTCGTGCGCCAGCGCCAGCGCCTCCGCGAGGTCCTCGTCGAGCCCGAGCGCGCGGGCGATGGAGCGCGCCACCTGCACCACTTCCAGCGTGTGGGTCAGCCTTGTGCGGTAATGGTCGCCCTCGTGATAGGTGAAGACCTGCGTCTTGTAGGCCAGCCGGCGGAAGGCGCTGGAATGGATGATGCGGTCGGCGTCGCGGCGGAAGGCGCTGCGGGTGCCGCTCTCGGCCTCCGGCACCAGCCGGCCGCGGCTCTCCCCGGCGCGGGCGGCCCACATCACGGCGTGGGATTCGGCCGCATGGGACCCGCCATCGCGCAATTCGGCGGCATCCGGCGCCATGCGCGGGTCTCCTCTGCGCTCTCGCCCTTTGACTCGGCGGCGGCAGCACTTAACTATTGGGACACGTCATATTCAACCCGAAGGCCGCCAGATGGCTGACCACATGATCGACGCCGTCAACCGGATTGGTCCCGAGAATGTCGCGGTGACGCCCGGCGCCGCGCGCCGGATCGCCGAGATCCTCGCCACCGAGCCGCCGCAGAGCATGCTGCGCGTCAGCGTCGAGGGCGGTGGCTGCTCCGGCTTCCAGTACAAGTTCGACATCACCCGCGAGAAGGCCGAAGACGACATCGTCATCGTCGAGGACGGCGCCACCGTGGTCATCGACCCGGTGTCGCTGGAATATATGTCCGGCTCGCATATCGACTTCGTCGACGATCTGATCGGCGCCTCGTTCAAGATCGAGAACCCCCATGCCGTCGCCTCCTGCGGCTGCGGCACCAGCTTCGCCCTGTGAAGCAACGCATCGGCGTGCTCTGCGCCCTCGAGCAGGAACTCGCCTTCCTGCTCGACAATCTCGAACATGCCGAGACCCATGACGCCGCCGGCATGGCCTTCCATCTCGGCCGCCTCGACGGCCGGGCGGTGGTGCTGGTCCGGGCCGGCATGGGCAAGGTCAATGCCGCCGTCGCCACCACGCTGCTGATCGAGCGCTTCGGCGCCCGCGCGGTGCTGTTCTCCGGCGTCGCCGGCGGGCTCGATCCCGATCTCGCCATCGGCGACGTGGTGGTGGCCGACCATGTGGTGCAGCACGACCACGGCTATGAGGGCCGCGACGGCTTCGTGGTCTACCAGCACGGCCACCAGCCCTTCTTCAACCCGTCCGACGGCCTCGGCCTTGCGCTCGACCCCGTGCTCGGCGCGCGCATCGCCGCCGCGCTGGCCGATTTCGAGCCCTCGGCGCTCTCGGTGACGATAGAGCTGGGCGAGCGCCCGCCGCGCATCCATTTCGGCCGGGTGCTCACCGGCGACCGCTTCATCAACAACGAGCAGGTGCGCGAGCGGCTGTTCCGCGATTTCGGCGGCATGGCGGTGGAGATGGAGGGCGCCGCCATGGCGCAGGCCTGCGCCGCCTTCGGCGTGCCCTGGGTGGTGATCCGCGCGCTGTCCGACCTCGCCGGGCACGAATCCCATTTCGACGTGCGCCGCTTCATCGACGAGGTGGCCTTGTCCTGCGCCCTCATCGTGCGCCGGCTGCTGCCGGTGCTGTAATTCCGCCCGGCGGCAAACGGCTCTAGACTGCCGGCCGAATCCCGAACCCGAGAGGCCGGCCGATGCGCATCGCCACCTGGAACGTCAATTCCGTCCGGCTGCGGCTCGACAACACGCTCGCCTGGCTCGCCGAGCGCCAGCCCGATCTCGTCTGCCTGCAGGAGATCAAGTGCCAGGACGACCAGTTCCCGCGCGAGGCCTTCGAATCCGCCGGCTACAACGTCGCCGTGCACGGGCAGAAGGGCTTCAACGGCGTCGCCGTGCTCTCGCGCCTGCCCTTCGACGAGGTGACGGCCGGCCTGCCCGGCGACGAGGCCGACGTGCAGTCGCGCTTCATCGAGGTGGTGGTCTCGCGCCCCGGCGGTGGCGTGGTGCGGGTCTGCGGCATCTACCTGCCGAACGGCAACCCGCCCGATACCGAGAAATACCCCTACAAGCTGTCCTGGATGGCGCGGCTGAAGGCGCATGTCGCCTCCCGCCTGGCGCTGGAGGAGCCGCTCGTCGTCGCCGGCGACTACAATGTCATCCCCGCCCCGGAGGATGCCGCCCATCCGCAGGCCTGGGTGAACGACGCGCTGTTCCTGCCCCGGACCCGCGCCGCCTTCCGCGAGATCGAGAATCTCGGCCTCACCGACGCGCTGCGGGCGGCGAGCGACGAAGCCGGGCTCTATACGTTTTGGGACTATCAGGCCGGCGCCTGGCAGCGGAACAACGGCATCCGCATCGACCATCTCCTGCTGTCGCCGCAGGCCGCGGACGGGCTGCGCGCCGTCGGCATCGACAAGCATGTGCGGGGCTGGGAGAAGCCCTCCGACCATGTGCCGGTATGGGCGGATATCGAGCCGGCCGCCTGACGCAGCGGCATATTCCGATTCCAGCGCAAGCACTTGGAACCGTTTGCTGTCGAACGACGTGAGCATCCGTCCGGCAGGAAGACGTCTCGATTCAGGAGGCCGGAGCCCGTCCCGCAAAAGTCGCCCGACTGCTGCGGGACGGGCTCTAGCGCTCGACCTTCATATATTGCTCGAGATAGACCAGCGCCATGGCGCGCTCGTCCGGCGTGGCGCCGGCGAAGGCGTCGTCATAGAGGTCGACCACCCATTTGTCGCTCGGGCCGGCCGCGGCGTCGCGCGCCAGCGTCAGCCACATCAGGCCGCGCGCCGACTGGCGCGGAATGCCGTCATCGCCCTTCACCAGCAGGCCGCCGAGCACCGCCTGCGCCTGGTACTGGCCCTTGTGGGCGGCAAGGCCGAGCCAGCGGGCGGCGAAGCGCAGGTCGCGGTTCACCCCGACGCCGTCGATATAGAGCCGCGCGAGATGGTATTGCCCCTCGGGGTCGCCGAAATAGGAGGCGGCATAGGCGAACATGTCGCGCGCCCGCGCCGGGTCGCGCCGCACCTTGCTGTTCGGGATGCCGGCCAGGTAGTAGCTGCCCAGCGCCACGAAGGCGTCGGCGACGAAGCGCGCCTGCGGCGTCGACGGGTTGTCGTCCGCATGCATGTTGGCGATCTGGGTGAAATACTCGAACGCCTTGATGTCGTTGCGCTCGACGCCCTCGCCCTCGGCATACATGCGGCCCAGCTTCCACTGGGCACCGGCATGGCCCTGGTCGGCGGCGTAGCGCAGCGAATCGATGCCCTTCTCGGTCTCGCCGGAGCGCAGCGCCTGGGTGCCGGAGCGCACCGCCTCGTCGAGGGGGCGCGGGGCCGTGATGGCTCCGCTCCCGGAATCCGTGCTGCCGTCGAAGGCAAAGACCTGCGAGGTCATCGCCAACAACGGAAGCAGAGCCGTCGCGAAGACGGCGAAGACGGCCGAACGGTCAAATATCCGCATAGCACGATGTCTCGGCCGCGCCACCCGGATGGGTCACGGCACCCTGACGGGCGGGACCCACGGCCTGCGCGAACTTCCAGATAGCCCCCGAGCCAACCGGAGACGGACGCGGCTTCCACGCCGCGCGGCGCACGGCGAGTTCCTCGTCCGAAAGCTCGACCTCGAGCCGTCCCTCGACGGCGTCGAGCGTGATGATGTCGCCGTCGCGCAGCAGCGCGATCGGTCCGCCGACCGCCGCTTCCGGCCCGACATGGCCGACGCAGAAGCCGCGGGTGGCGCCGGAGAAGCGGCCATCGGTGATCAGCGCCACCTTGTCGCCCATGCCCTGGCCATAGAGGGCCGCGGTGGTGGACAGCATCTCGCGCATGCCGGGGCCGCCCTTCGGCCCCTCGTAGCGGATCACCAGCACCTCGCCTTCCCGGTAGGCGCGGTTGGTCACCGCCTCGAAGCAGGCCTCCTCGCCGTCGAAGACGCGGGCCGGGCCGGAGAAGGTGAGATGCTTCAGGCCGGCCACCTTCACGATGGCGCCGTCCTCGGCGAGGTTGCCCCTGAGGCCGACCACGCCGCCGGTGGCGGTGATCGGGTCGTTGGCCGGGCGCACCACGTCCTGGTGCGGGTTCCACTTCACCGAGGCGAGGTTCTCGGCGATGGTCCGGCCGGTCACGGTCAGGCAGTCGCCATGCAGGTAGCCGTGGTCGAGCAGCGTCTTCATCAGGAGCGGGATGCCGCCGACCTCGAACATGTCCTTGGCGACATAGCGTCCGCCTGGCTTCAGGTCGGCGATGTAGGGGGTGCGCTTGAAGATCTCGGCGACGTCGAACAGGTCGAACGCGATGCCCGCCTCATGGGCGATGGCCGGCAGGTGCAGGCCGGCATTGGTCGAGCCGCCCGAGGCGGCCACCACCGTGGCGGCGTTTTCCAATGCCTTGCGGGTGACGATGTCGCGCGGGCGGATATTGCGGGCGATGAGCTCCATCACCTGCTCGCCGGCGGTCATGCAGAACCTGTCGCGGATCTCGTAGGGCGCCGGCGCGCCGGCCGAATAGGGCAGCGCGAGGCCGATCGCCTCGGAGACGGTCGCCATGGTGTTGGCGGTGAACTGGGCGCCGCAGGCGCCGGCGGAGGGGCACGCCACCTGCTCCAGCTCGTCGAGGTCCTCGCCCGACATCGCGCCGACCGAATATTTGCCGACCGCCTCGAACAGGTCCTGCACCGTCACCGGCTGGCCGCGGAACGAGCCGGGCAGGATCGAGCCGCCATAGATGAAGATCGACGGCACGTTGAGCCGCACCATGGCCATCATCATGCCCGGCAACGACTTGTCGCAGCCGGCGAGGCCGACCAGCGCGTCATAGGCATGGCCGCGGATGGTGAGCTCGACGGAATCGGCGATCACCTCGCGCGAGGCCAGCGAGGCCTTCATGCCGTCATGGCCCATGGCGATGCCGTCGGTGACGGTGATGGTGCAGAATTCGCGCGGGGTGCCGTTGGCGGCGGCGACGCCCTTCTTCACGGCCTGCGCCTGACGCATCAGCGAGATGTTGCACGGTGCCGCCTCGTTCCAGCACGACGCCACGCCCACCAGCGGCTGGTGGATCTGCTCGCGGGTCAGGCCCATGGCGTAGAGGTAGGAACGATGCGGAGCCCGGGACGGCCCTTCCGTCACATGACGGCTGGGCAGCTTCGTCTTGTCGATGAGCGTCTTGACGTCCATTTTTGAAGTACTTTCCCGGAGGAAGCGGCATTCACGGGCCCTGAACCCGAGACACTACTCTCCACTACCTATCCGTCGGATTTCGTGCCGGTTTGTGGCGGCTTCGGGGCGTCGCGGTTTCCGGCTCCGCTTATGGTTGCGAATGCGCGTCACTGTTGCACATCCGTCACGACGGCGGGTAGCGGCAAACGGCGCCTTGGGGGTCCCGTCCGCGCTTAGCCTTAAGTTTTGCCTACCCCGCGGCGCCGGCACCGCAGCACCGCCGCCGCCATGCCGGGGCGGCCGCTGCCGGTCATCAGCCTGTCATGCACCTGTGCGGAAGGGTGTAGAATGGAGAATCGCGGCGCAGCAGGCCGCGGGCGTAGCGGAGGGTGGGATGTCGAGCGGCAATATCGTGGAACGGCTGCGGGCGATGGCGGCGGATCTCGATCGGTTTCCCCGCGACAAGATCGAGGACGAACTGTCCGAAGCCGCCGACGTGATCGAGCGGTTGCGGGCCGAGCTCGACAAATACCTGCCGCCGGTCGAATTGCCCGCCACCGGGCGGCCCGCCGTCGAGCCGTCTGCGCTGACGTCGGACATCCCCGCCTCGCCAGCCGTCGGCGGCTGAACGCCGCCATCTCATGTCAAGCCGGCGGTTGAACGCCGCCGGTCCACCTGTCGTCGGCGGCAGGCGCGCGGCCATCCGCGTTCAATCGCCGGTGCCGCGGAACCAGTGCACCGAGGAAACGCCGGAAAGGCCGCGCAGCCGCGCCACCAGTGCATCGAGCTCGTTGCGGCTGGCGACGGTGGGCACCAGCCGCGCGGTGATCTCCACCATGTCGTTGGGCCGCTCCATCGCCTCGAAATCGGCGGCGGGATATTTGGCCTCGTCCAGCTCGACGGCGAGAAGCGCCTGCAGCGGTACCGCCTCGGCCTGCCTGCCGAGCAGGATCACCTCATAGCCCGCCTCGCTCTCCTCGCTTTGCGGCAGCCGCTCGATCAGCCGCACCAGCGGCCGCAGCAGCGTGTTGCCGGCCAGCACGAAGGCGGTGAGCAGCACCGACTGCGCCACGAGGTCGGCACCGGCGCAGGCCCCCACCGCCGCCGAGCACCACAGCGTCGCGGCGGTGTTGAGCCCGCTGATGGTGGCGCCGTTCTTCATGATGACGCCGGCGCCGAGAAAGCCGATGCCGGAGACCACATAGGCGATGACGCGCACCGCGCCCCCGGCGCCGTCGAGATGCATCGCCATGTCGACGAACTGGGTCGACGAACTGGCAGGCGCCGATCGCCACCAGCACATTGGTGCGCAGGCCGGCCATGCGCTGGCGATATTGCCGCTCGGCGCCGATCAGCGTGCCCAGGACGAAGGCGGCGACGAGGCTGACCAGCGAGCTGGCAAAATCCGCCGGCTGGAAGGACGCGATGAACGGCATGTCGGTCTCCATCGCTCCCGGCGTCCCCGGCGGAATCGCGCGCCGGCCCCGCCCGGCCCTGCCCGCCGGCCCTGCCCCGCCGATGATGTCATCCGGCGCCGACCGGCTCTAGACCGGCTTTAGTGACGCATCGATGACGGCGGCGGCCTGCGGCCGAACCTGACCTCGGTCGGAGGCGGACACGGCTTGCGAGCGGGGTGGCTGGCGTTCTGCGTCCTTCAAAGCCCGGCTTCGCCGGGCACCTCGGGATGACGAGGGTCGGAAGCACAAGTCCCCCAAACCCCTTCATGCTCCAGACAACCTCCGTCATGCTGAGGAGCGCGGCAAAGCCGCGCGTCTCGAAGCACGCACCCACGGCGACGACGCGGAAGACCAGGGCAGGCCCGGCCATGCCGTCAAGACAAGACGACGCCGGCGCCGGCACGGCCCTTCAGCCCCGCCTCACCCCACCTTGCCGAGCCGCGCCAGGGCGTCGCGGATCTTGGCGGCCCGCGCATGGGCGACGTCGCGGCGCTCGCGCTGCTCCTCGATCACCTCCTCCTTGGCGCGGGAGATGAAATCCGGGTTGCCGAGCTTCTTCTCGATCTTGTCGAGCTCGTCATGCGACTTGGCGAGTTCCTTGGTCAGGCGCGCGGCCTCGGCGTCCATGTCGATGATGCCGGCCAGCGGCAGCGCCGCCGTCTCGTCCTGCACCACGATCTGCACCGCCCCGGCCGGCGCGGCATCGGCGAAGGACACCGCCGACAGCCGGGCGAGGCGCATGAGCGCATCCATCCACACCTCGGTGCGGGTCATGGTGAGCGCGCTCGCCTCCACCAGCACCAGCGGGATCTGCGCCCCGGCCGGCACGTTCATCTCCGCCCGCACCGAGCGGATCTCGGTGACGAGGTCGATCAGCCAGCCGATCTCCTCGGCCGCGCCCGGCGCCTTCAGGCCTTCCAGCTTCGGCCACGCGGTGAGCGCCAGCATGGCCGGGCGCCGGGCGCCCTCGCCCGCCGTCAGCCGCCACAGCTCCTCGGTGAGGAACGGCATGAACGGGTGCAGCAGCTTCAGCACCTCGTCGAGCACGAAGGCGGTGGTCGCCCGCGTCTCCGCCTGCCAGGGGTTCTCGGCGCTCATGAACACCGGCTTGGCGAGTTCGAGATACCAGTCGCAGAAGATGTTCCACACGAAGCGATAGGCCGCGCCGGCCGCGTCGTTGAAGCGGTAGGCCTCGATGGCGGCGGTGATCTCCTCGTTCGCTCCCTGCAGCTCGCTCAGGATCCAGCGGTTCACCGCCAGCTCCACCTTCTTCGGCTCGAAGGTGGCGACGCGCGTGCAGCCGTTCATCTCGGCGAAGCGGGCGGCGTTCCACAGCTTGGTCGCGAAATTGCGGTAGCCCTCGACGCGGCTGGTCGCCAGCTTGATGTCGCGCCCCTGCGCCGCCATCGCCGCCAGGGTGAAGCGCAGCGCGTCGGCGCCGTATTCCTCGACCAGCGACAGGGGGTCGATGACATTGCCCTTGGACTTCGACATCTTGGCGCCCTTCTCGTCGCGGACGAGGGCGTGGATGTAGACGTGCCTGAACGGGATCTCGCCGTCCATGAAATGCATGCCCATCATCATCATCCGGGCGACCCAGAAGAAGATGATGTCGAAGCCGGTGATCAGCACCGAGGTCGGGTAGAAGCGCTCCAGCTCGGTGGTGCTGTCCGGCCAGCCCAGCGTCGAGAACGGCCACAGCGCCGAGGAGAACCAGGTATCCAGCACGTCCTCGTCGCGGGTGATCAGGCTGCCGATCTCGGCCGGGTGCGCGGCCAGATGCCGGGCCTGCTCGTCGGTGAGGATGCCGGTGCCGACGCAATGCGCCAGCGCCGCGGCGATCGCCGCCTCCTCGGTCTCCTCGACGAAGACGGTGCCGTCCGGCCCGTACCAGGCCGGGATCTGGTGGCCCCACCACAGCTGGCGCGAGATGCACCAGGGCTGGATGTTCTCCAGCCATTCGAAATAGGTCTTCTCCCAGTTCTTCGGGATGAACGTCGTCTTGCCGTCGCGCACCGCCTTCAGCGCCGGCTGCGCCAGCGTGTGGGCGTCGACATACCACTGGTCGGTCAGCCACGGCTCGATGACGGCGTTGGAGCGGTCGCCATGCGGCACCGTATGACCGTGCGGCTCGATCGCATCGAGCAGCCCGCGCTCCTCCATCAGCGCGATGACCGCCTTGCGCGCCGCCTCGCGGCTGAGGCCGCTGAGCGCCAGCACCGCGTCGAGATCGGCGCCCGCCTGCGTGCCGTCGAGGAAATCCTCGTTGCCCGCCAGAATCAGGCGCGCCTCGGCGTCGAGCACGTTGATCATCGGCAGCGCGTGCCGCTTGCCGACCTCGAAATCGTTGAAATCGTGCGCCGGGGTGATCTTCACCGCGCCGGTGCCCTTCTCGGGGTCGGAATAGGCGTCGGCGACGATCGGGATCAGCCGCCCGACCAGCGGCAGCCGCACGAATGTGCCGACCAGCTGCGCGTAGCGCTCGTCATCCGGGTGCACCGCGACCGCGGTGTCGCCCAGCATGGTCTCCGGCCGCGTGGTGGCGACGACGATATAGTCGCGCGTCTCGAACTCGGTCGGGTGGCCGGCCTCGTCGAAGGCGACCGGGTGCCGGTAGGTGACGCCGCCGTCGAGCGGGTAGCGGAAGTGCCAGAGATGGCCCTTCACCTCGACCGGCACCACCTCGAGGTCGGAAATGGCGGACTGGAACTTCGGGTCCCAGTTCACCAGCCGCTTGTCCTTGTAGATCAGCCCTTCCTTGTAGAGCCGCACGAACACCTTGAGGACGGCGCGCGACAGGCCCTCGTCCATGGTGAACCGCTCGCGCGACCAGTCGCAGGAGGCGCCCAGCCGCTTGAGCTGGTTGATGATGGTGCCGCCGGATTCTTCCTTCCACGCCCAGATGCGCTCGACGAAGGCGGCGCGGCCCATGTCGCGGCGGCCGGGCTGCTGGCGCTCGGCGAGCTGGCGCTCGACCACCATCTGGGTGGCGATGCCGGCATGGTCGGTACCGACCTGCCACAGCACGTCCTTGCCGCGCATGCGCTCGAAGCGGGCGAGCACGTCCTGCAGCGTGTTGTTGAGGGCGTGCCCCATATGGAGCGAGCCGGTGACGTTGGGCGGCGGGATGACGATGCAATAGGGCTCGGCGCCCACGCGCTCCGGCCGGCCGGCCTTGAAGGCATCGGCATCGAGCCAGGCCTGGTAGATGCGGCCTTCGACGGCGGCGGGATCGAACCTGTTGTCGAGCATGTCGGCTCCGGGGCACCACGAGAACGGAGCGACAGAAAGCGGAGCCGGCGGCTCAAGTCAACCGACAGTGTCGGTGCCGGCGCCCGGTGCAGGCGCCGCGACACCGCTCGGACGCCGCCAGCGCATGGTGTCGGCGGCCATGCGGCTCACCGGGGAGCGGGCGGGCGCGGACGGCCCGCCGCGCGTCACTGGCCGTGACGCGCCACGCGCTCGATCTCGGCGCGCACCAGCCGCTCGACCAGCGCCGGCAGGTTCTCGTCGAGCCAGCTCTTCAGCATCGGGCGCAGCGCGTCGGTGACCACGTCCTCCATCGAGCGGGTATTGGAGGCGACGGTGCGGGCCAGCGAGCCGAAGGACGCGGCGACCGAATCGGTCGTGGGGGCCGACACCAGCCGGTTCGGCCGGTGCGGCTCCAGTTCCGGCAGCGGCGCGCGCGACAGCGGGGTGCGGGGCTCCAGGCTACGCGGCTCGAGGCTGCGCGGCGCCTCGACGGCCGGGGCCTCCTCGGGCCGTGCCGCGTCCGGGCGACGCTCGGCGGCGAAGGGCGCGGCGAGACGCGACGAAACCACGGCGGGCTTGGCTTGCACCTGCATATCGGCAGTCTCCAGGGCGACATTGGGGATGACGGGATCGGCGGGCGTTTCCGCCTGTTCCGCGAGGAAACCGCCGGACAGGTCGGAGAGTTCCGCCTGCACGGCCTGTTCGACGATGGCGAGGTCCATCAGCGCCGCGGCGAAGGGCGTGTCGAAGCCCGCCTCCAGCGGCGCGCCCCGCCCGGACGCCGGGAAGGCGCGCGCGCGGGGGGCGAAGGGATCGCGCACCGGGGAGGCAACCGGGGAGGCATGGGGATCGCGTGCGGCAACGGCGTCGCGCGGCGGCGCATAGGGATCGCCGCCGTCGTAGGCCGGCTCCGCCTCGTCCGTCAGGCGAGCCTGCAGCTCCGCCGCCAGATCCGCGTCCTCGTCGTCCATCCCGGTGGGCGCGGCCGGCGCGCGCATCGGCGCCACATTGCCGGTCGCGCGCTCCTGCGCGGGTGCCGCGTCGGCGTCGGCCGGCTCGGTGGGCCGCCGCGCCGCCGCGCTCTCGCTGGCCACATCGTCCGAGATGATCCGCCTGATCGAGGCAAGGATCTCTTCCATCGACGGCTCGTTCGCCCTCGCGGTCACCGACATGCGCTGCATCCGATTTCTGAAACGCTGCTCTATGCGGAAGGCGGCTCGCCGCGGGGCGAATCACACCTTAACGCATTGTGAATATGACACCGGCGGTAAGATCGCGCCAACGAGACCGCGGCAGCTTGTGGATGGCTGGCCGATGGCGACGGGGACGGGCCGTGGCGAGAGGCGCATGACGTCGCAACGAAGCCCGCGCCGTCTCCCGACGGCATATTCGTGCGCGAACGCACGGCCGGCCGCCGCGACGGGCAATGGCGCCGCCGGCCCTTCTCACGCGAGGCGTGGCGGAAACGCCCCCTCGCCTCGCGGCACCGGCATCAGGCGCGGCGGATCCGCCGCGTGTGGCGGCGGCGACAGCGCGGCGGCGCGCTGGTCCGGCAGGAAACCGGACCGGCGTGGTGTCACTGGCCGCCGGGAGTGCGCACGCCGATCCAGGCGTCGCGCACCTGGTTGTAGTGGATCTTCGGATTATAGGTCGCGACCCGCAGCCCGAGCTTGGTGGAGTTCAGGTCGCCGACCGCCGAGAGCACCGCATAGGACGCCACCACCCGGTCGCGCTGGGCGATGACGAGGCTGGCGCGGGCGTTGAACAGCGCGGTCTGGGCGTTCAGCACGTCGAGCGTGGTGCGCTGGCCCACGCGCCATTCCTCGCGCACGCCCTTGAGCGCGATCTCGTTGGCGGTCACCGAAGCCTGCGCCGATTCGATGGCGTCCTTGGCCGCCTGCAACGCGCCCCAGTACTGCACGACATTCGCCCGCACCTGGTCGCGGTTCACGTCGACCTCGATGCGCGATTGGCCGAGCAGTTCCTTGGTCTGGCGGATGGTAGCGAATTCCGAACCGCCCTGGTAGATCGGCACCGTCAGGTTCAGCGTCGCCGCCGCGCTGGTGGCGCGCTCGACCGTATCCGAGGTGTTGTAGTTCGATGCCGCCGCGCCGTTGAGGGTCAGCTGCGGCGACAGCGCCGCTTCCGCCACCTTCACGTTGGACATCGAGGCATCGACCGCGAATTCGGCCGCCTTCACCGCCGGATGGCGGGCGATGCCGACCTGGATCGCGCTGTCGACCGATTTCGGCAGCAGCGGGTCGATCGGCCGGCCGGGCGAAAGCTTCTTCGCCTTCAGCCCGGTGACCTGGAAGAACACCGCCTCCGCCGTGGTCAGGTTGGACTGCGCCAGCGAGAGCTGGCTCTGGGCGTTGGCGACGCTGGCCTCGGCCTGCGCGACGTCGGTGCGGGTGATCTCGCCGACGGCGAAACGATCGCGCGCCGCCCGCAATTCTTCCTGCAGGGCGGCGAGGTTCTGCTTCTGCAGCTCCACCAGCGCCGAGTTCTGCAGCACGTTCATATAGGCGGTGGCGCCGTCGAGCAGCACCAGCTGCTCGGTGTTGCGCAGCAGCTCGCGCTGGCCCTTCACCTGCGATTCGGCGCCGCGCACCGAATTGGCGGTGCGCAGGCCGTCATAGATGGTCTGGCTGATGGTGATGCCGAATCCCGAGGGAAACAGCGTGGTGTTGCTCACCGTCATGCCGTTGTTGAGTAGCGCCGCATTGGTGGCGGAGCCGACGCGGGTCTCGGACCATTCCGTGCCGATGCTGGCGCTGCCGAACACCTGCGGGCGGTAGCCGGCGAGCGCGATCGGCACATATTCGTCGGTGGCGCGGGTGGCAGCACGCTGGGAATTCAGCGTCGGGTTGCCGTTATAGGCCGAGACCAGCGCCTGATCCAGGGTCTGGGCAGCGGCCGGAAGCGAGGATCCGATGACGAGAACTGCCACCGCCGAAGCGACGATTCGGCCCCCAGTAGCATTAAGCCACATGCTCAAACCCCTGCAAACGCTCGACTTAAAGTGGAAGCGGCTACCATTGGCCGCCCCTCATCTTTGTATGACGGACTGTCAGAATAAGGGGTGCGAGTGAAGCTGTGAACAGGGGCTCAGGCCATGGAGCCCATTTTGCCGGGAGCAGCGGCAGATCAGCCACAGCCCCCGCGCAAACCGTTAGAATACAAAGGCCGGCTTGGCCTCGAAGCCGGGCAGTGTCGGCACCGCGGCGTCGAAGACGATCCGTGACCCGATACCGCCGGGGGTGTTGGTGAACACCGTCGCGCGGCCGGCACGGCCGCGGCCGACCACGGCGACGAGTCGCCCGCCCGGCTTCAGCTGGCCGAGCAGGACCTGCGGCGCCTCGTCGACCGACCCGTTCAGCAGAATCACGTCATAGGGCGCTTCCGGCGGCCAGCCGGCGGTCAGCGGCCCCTTCACATGCGCGGCGTTGAGCAGCCCGAGATCGAGCAGCACGGTGGCGCCCCGGTCGGCGAGCTCGGCATCCTCCTCCAGCGCCACCACCTGGCCGGCGAGGCGGGCGAGCACGGCGGTCGAATAGCCCGTCGCCCCGCCGACATCGAGAACGAGGTCGCCCTCGCCGACATCGGCCGCCTGCAGCAGCTTGGCGAGCACCATCGGCTCCATGAGGTAGCGGCCGGGCGCGCCCTCCTTCACCTGGAGGTCGTCGTCGATATAGGCGAAGTTACGAAGGCCGGCGGGAACGAATCGCTCGCGCGGGGTCTCCATCATGGCGGCGACGATCCGCAGATCGGTCACGTCGTTCGCCCGCACCTGCGCGTCGACCATGGCCCGACGCATCTCAGCGAAATCGATCATTCTGCAATCCCGACTACGTTCCCCAAAACGCCGCCCGGCGCGTGACGCCCTGCCCTGAACGGCCAGTGATGAACGGCTCGTCATGAGTAGTGCGCCGCACGCCGGCTTGGCAAGAGTTCTCGACAGGTCGCCGCGGCCTCCGGGCGGCTCCCTGCCGCCTTCCCGAACGTCCCTCGACGCCGGCGCGGGCGGCCGTGCCCGCCTTCGGCACCGGAATTGGGCGCATCGTACATCCCGATGCGCCGAACTGGGCTCATCGTACACCTCACTGCACAGCGCGGCACGACGGGCGGGATGGCGGATGCCTCCTCCGTTGCCGTCCGCGAGCGGCTCTGTTATGAGGCGCCTCGGCTGCACGACGGTGACCTCTCGGAGACGTCCCCGTCGCCTGCGGCCACGTGGCGGAGTGGTTACGCAGCGGACTGCAAATCCGCGTACGGGGGTTCGATTCCCTCCGTGGCCTCCAACAGCGCACGCGCCGCCGAGACGCCGTCACCGGCACCGGCGGCGCGTGTTGCGCCCGCAACAGGGAGCGGCGCGTCGCGCGCCCGCGTTATTCCATCGTTTGACAATATGGGTCGATCGTCGTTGATGTTGCCCCGCCCTGAAGCCGCCGCTGGCGGCCAGCGCACGCGGCGCAGCGCGTGTCGTCCGCTGTAGAGGATCTGCCTTATGGTGCCGTCCAAACTGGCCAAATCGTTTCGCAACATGATCAGCCCGGAGACGCGGGACACGATCAAGCGGCTGTTCATGACCGATGGCCGGCGGCACTGGAAGGGGTACGCCATCTCCTTCGTGTTCATGGGCATCATGGCCCTGACGACGTCCGGCCTCGCCTACATCATGGGCGACGTCATCAACCGGATCTTCGTCGAGCAGAATTCCAGCGCCATCTGGATCCTGTCCGGCATCGTGCTGGCGCTCAGCGTCATCAAGGGATTTTCGACGTATGGCCAAGCGGTTACGCTGGCCAAGGTCGGCAACCGCATCGTCGCCGACAATCAGAAGCGCGTGCTCGAACGGCTGCTGCACCAGGACCTGCGCTTCTTCGCCAAGATCCACACGGCCGAGATCATGATGCGGTTCAATGCCGGCGCGGAAGGCGCCCGCAACGTGCTGAACCTCATCATCACCAGCATCGGCCGCGACTTCTTCTCGGTCGTCGGCCTGACGGCGGTGATGATCATCCAGGATCCCGCCATGGCGGTGATCGGGCTCATCGTCATGCCGATCGCGGTGGGCGGCGTGCGCAGCCTGATCCGCAAGGTGCAGAAGATCTTCACCCGCGAGTTCCACGCCGCGATCGAGATCATGGGCCAGTCGCTGGAGGCCTTCCAGGGCATCCGCACCGTCAAGTCCTTCAACCTCGAGCCGATCGTCAAGGAGCGCCTGCACGACCGCATCGACGCGCTCGAGAGGGCGTCGAACCGCATGGTCCGCGCCCAGTCGCAGGCGGGCCCGCTGATGGAGGCGCTCGGCGGCTGCGCGGTGGGCATGGTCATCATGTATGCCGGCTGGGGCGTGCTGCATGGCGGGCGCACGCCGGGCGAGTTCTTCTCGGTGATCACCGCGCTGCTGCTCAGCTACGAGCCCGCCAAGCGCCTGGCGCGGCTCAATATCGACCTCACCGCGCATCTGCTGAGCGCGCGGATGCTGTTCCAGATCCTCGACCTGAAGCCGACCGAGCAGGACGAGCCCGGCACGCCGCCGCTCGAGCTGACGCCGAATGGCGGGCGCATCGAGTTCAACGACGTCTATTTCGGCTACCGCCCGAACGAGCCGGTGCTGAAGGGCCTCAGCTTCGTCGCCGAGCCCGGCAAGACCACGGCGCTGGTCGGCCTGTCGGGCGGCGGCAAGAGCACGGTGATGAACCTCATCGAGCGCTTCTACGACATCGAATCGGGCGCGATCGCCATTGACGGCCAGAAGCTCGACCACGTGACCCGCCAGTCGGTGCGCGACAGCGTCGCCTATGTCAGCCAGGACGTCTTCCTGTTCTCCGGCAGCATCTTCGAGAACATCCTGGCCGGCAAACCCACCGCGACCACCGAGGAAGTGATGGAGGCGGCGCGCGCCGCCCACGCGCACGACTTCATCATGGGCTTCGCCGACAATTACGGCGCCACGGTCGGCGAGCACGGCGCTCAGCTTTCCGGCGGCCAGCGCCAGCGCATCGCCATCGCCCGCGCCTTCCTCAAGAATGCCCCTATCCTGCTGCTGGACGAGGCCACGGCGGCGCTGGACAGCGAATCCGAGGCCGAGGTGCAGAAGGCGCTGCGCTCGCTGCAGATGCACCGCACGACGCTGGTCATCGCCCACCGGCTGCAGACCGTCGTCAATGCAGACCGCATCTGCGTGATCGAAGAAGGACGCGTGGTGGAGAGCGGCCGACACGATGAGTTGATCGCCCGGCGCGGCCGCTATTTCGGCTTCCATCAGCTGCAGTTTTCCGGCGAGCAGGAGCGCCTCAGCGCCTGAGGATATCCACAAGCCGGCCGGATGCGACTTCACAAACGCATCCGGCATTGCTATAGGGGCGCCCGTGACGGCGACGTGGTCGCCTCCTTTCCCTGATAGCTCAGTTGGTAGAGCGTTCGACTGTTAATCGAATGGTCGCAGGTTCGAGTCCTGCTCAGGGAGCCATCACCCCATCCGGGGGTGTTCGTCGAAGTTCAGAAGACCTTGAAAATCCACGCTTTCGGCAGGCTCACTGTTCGGCGCTGATCGCCCCGATCCGTTGGTAGCCGCGAAAAGTGTTGGTATCCTTGCTGGTATCGCTCGCTATCAGCACGCCGGATACCAACGCCATGCCGCTCACAGATACCGCGATCAAGGCGGTCAAGCCGCAGGAACGCCCGTTCAAGCTCTCCGATGGCGAGGGCCTCCACCTCCTCGTCACTCCCGCCGGCGGCAAGCTCTGGCGATTCTCTTATCGGTTCGGCGGCAAGCAGAAGCTCCTCGCGCTCGGCTCCTACGATTACGTGAGCCTGAAAGAGGCTCGCGAAAAACGGGCGGGCGCCAAGCGGCTCTTAGCCGCCGGCGCGGACCCGAGCGAGGCTAAGAAGGCCCAGAAGGCCGCCGATACCAACAAGGCCACCGCCGATACCAACACCTTCGGCGTGATCGCCGACGAATATATCGAGAAGATCACCAAAGAGGGCCGCGCCGACGCCACCCTTCAAAAAGCCGATTGGCTCCTGAGGATCATCGCGGCGCCCCTCGCCAAGCGCCCGATATCGGAGGTCACGCCTGTCGAACTCCTCGACGTGCTGCGCAAGGTCGAGGCCAAGGGAAACCACGAAGCAGCTCGGAGAGCTCGAAGCGCCATCGGCCGCGTCTTCCGCTATGCCATCGCCACCGGCCGCGCTCAACGCGATATCGCCGCCGATCTCCAAGGGGCGCTGATCGCGCCTCAGGTGACGCACCGCGCCGCCCTGACCGATACAAAGGGGCTCGGCAGGCTCATGGCCGCGATCTATGGATGGAAGCGGGGCCAGCCTACGACGGTCGCCGGCCTGAAACTGCTCGCCATGCTCGCCCTGCGGCCGGGAGAGCTTCGGGCAGCTCGATGGGGCGAGGTCGACCTAGAGAAGGCCGTATGGACGATTCCTGCCAGCCGGGCAAAGATGCGGCGCCAGCATCGGACTCCCCTGCCCTCGCAGGCTATAGCCGTCCTAAAGGAGCTTCAGCCCATCAGCGATCGCGGACCGGATACCCTTGTGTTTCCCGCCACCACGTCGGTGAAAAAGCCCATGAGCGAGAACACTCTCAACGTCGCGATCCGGCGCCTTGGCTTCACCGCTGAGGAGATGACGTCACATGGCTTCCGCGCGGCCTTCGCCACCCTCGCCAATGAAAGCCGCCGCTGGCATCCCGACGCGATTGAACGGCAACTCGCGCACGTCGAGAGCAACAACGTCCGCCGCGCCTATACGCGCGGCGAACACTGGGAAGAGCGCATCAAAATGATGCAGTGGTGGGCGGACGAGCTCGCGAGGGTAGATCAATAGGCCTGCCGTGATTATGGCTACGACAGGCAACTGCAAGCTGAGACGTTGCGACGGGCTCGACTCTTTAATGCAGATATGCCTCCATCTCTTGTCGAAATAGGAGGCGCGTCGTGGCGAAGCAAGTGACTATCCAATATCGGCAACTCAAAACTGAAAACCTCTGGGAGGGGGTCGAGTTAAAGCCGATGATTGTCGATGTGCTTCGCCGAAGAGGATGGTCAACAAATGCGAAATTGAGGATTCTTGACCTTGATCAAGATCAGAGCTTTGTAATTTTAAACAAAATCTCGAATCCAGATAGCTGGGATGGACCAATTTTTTCTGGCCAAATAATTCAATTGCAAGAAGGGACAGATGTTCAAGCGGTTTTGCAATCTCTTGATGAGGATGCTCCGGAATTTTTGATTCAGAATTTGAACCTTGGTGAACAAGCGCGAGTATTGAAAGGCGCATTATATTTCGCCGTAATCGGAAATCACGTCGGCCTTATTGAGGGGCAGCAGGTCCGAGGGCGCACGCTTGAACGATATTTGACAGCGCTCCTTCAGCGAGCGGACGAGTTAGAGCCCGGACAAGCTATCATTCTGAACGGCAAGTTTATGGCTGGCGGCGGCAAAGAATTGGACGAATCGACTGAGATCACTGTTGCTGCAGAGCCGAATCGAGGTGGCACCGCACCCCCTACCGAGCGCGAGGTCATTGCAGAACGAGAAGCCGCGCATGAGCGCGACCATGGCAAGACCGTCTTCGATGTCCTTCGGACGCTGGGCTGGGACGATGAGGCAATCGCGAGCCTTGAGGCAGAAGTACCCAATGATGGCTGGATTGAAGGTTTCTTCCGAGTTTTCATCAAGGAGAAACGGCGTAAAAAGAAGCCGATCTCGCGAGCGACCATCAACGAGGCGCTGAGGAATATCGACCCCGCAGACCTCGGCCTCCGGGGGAACGGAAGCGAGAAAAACGGAATCGTCAAACTGTCGGTTCAGAGGCCGGTCGAGACAAACCGGTCGCTAATCGACCCCGAGAGTGCTATGGAACAGATTGTGAACGCGCTACGAGATTGGGCAGCAGCAGGGAAGATCGATTGCCAGTTCGAGGGGTAGAGAAGATAGCCATCGTGCTGTCTCTTGCCGGTGGCGCGGCCCTCAATCCGGGAACCATTTCCGGCGACGCTAGAAGTGCGCTTATAACGTTCCTTGGCCTGATATCTGCAAGCATACTCCCGACAATATCATTGCTGGTCAACAGCATGACAGCAAGCGGAAGATCAGTTCAATCAATCGATAAACTTGAATCTGAACTTCAAGCAGCGATGGACGCCCTCTTCTTCCTGTTTGGGTGCGTGGCAGTTGCAGTTGGCGCCTTAGTCGCTTTATCTATACATCCACCGGAAATTTTGAACCGAATCCCCTATCTGACAACTGACATATTGCCGCGATCGGGACAGATGATCGTTGTTGCGGCGTCATGCATGATCATGATGAGGGCCGGACAGCTGCCCGCAATACTTAGACGCTCACTTTTGGTTCGGCATGAGATAGCGGTTGCTGAAGCGCGTCGCAAATTGGCAGAAAACGCTCCAAGCGGGGACACGGTTCGAAAGGCATTCGCAACTCACCCAGACTTTGGAAAGGTCGTTTCAATGGGTGATTTGAACAACCGCGAGAACCACTGAGAAGCTGCGGAATCGACGACCTGACAAATGTGCCGCCCCCGGCCAATGTTCCGGGGGCGGCGATGATCGGCAGGAACAGCGGAGGCCCCTCCGCCATGACGGCACCGATCGCGTGAGCCGGCGCTCGCCGTCTGACCAGTGAACGCAGCGGGTCTACTCGGGGCGGGCTGCTGCGCTCTTCAGGGCGTGGTCACGCCCTCCGTTCTCCCCGCCGAAGCTCAGAAACCAGAGAGGCGCACGTTCACGCTCGTGGACGGATTGGCGGCGGCAGTGACGGCGGTGCCGATCTTGGTGTTGCCGCTGGCGGTCTTGTTCACCAGCTTGGTCGCCGCGTCGAAGTAGAGGGTGTCGCCGACGCTGATCGCGAGAGCGGAGACCTTCGGCAGGGTGAAGACGCCGCGCGTCTCGACGTCGACATCGGCGCCGCTGAGGGCGTCGCCGGCAGCGATGCCGATGATCGCACCGGAGATGACGACGGCGCCGGACAGGACGTCGGCGGGCGCCGGGATGGTGAGGCAGTCACCGGGCTGAACGAAGTTGCGCATGGTCAGAGACCTTTCGAGGTGCTGAAACGGATGATGCCGGGGCGGCGGCCCTGAAGGGCCGCCAGCTGGTTTTCGAGGTCGGCGATGGCGGCGCGCATCTCGGCGTCGCTCTTGAACTCGACCTCCTCATCGCCGAAGCGGGAGCGTTTGGTGCCGCTGGCGCGAAGCTCCCGCAGGGCTTCAAGGCGCGCGAGGATGATCCACGGGTCCACCATCGTCAGGCGCCCGGATTGCGCACGGCGCCGCGCCAGTCGAGGGCGCCGGCTCCGAAGTCGAGCACCACGCGATATTCTGTGCTGAGGACGTCCCAGCCCTCCCGGCTCGCCATCTGCGGACCCGGCGCGCTCGACAGGTAGGAATATTCCAGCACAGGCGCCGACGCCGGATCGGCGAAGACGTACCAGGCATCATCGGTGATGCGCGGCTCCACCAGCAGGGTCAGCTTGCCGCCGCCGAAGGGGTTCACCTCGGCGACCGTGTTGGCGGTGATCGTGGCGAGCACCTGTTCGGCGATCGTCTCAAGCTCCGGCCCGACCACGAGATACTTCGGCGTCACGGTGATGACGGTCTTGCCATCCAGCCCTTTCATGGTGCGCAGCGCCAGCCGGGCGGCGCTGAGGGAGGGAACGCTGAGGGCGGCTCCGGTCAGGGCGTTGCCGTGATCGGCGTGGAAGAGCCGCTTGGTGTCCTCGTTCATCACCGGCCCGGCGCCGCTCGCCTGCGACAGCAGCGACCACAGCACCCCGGCCTCGGTGGCGGCGGCGGCCTGTCCGGCCGCCCGCGACCAATCAGCGAAGGCATTGAGGTCGTCATTGATCAGCGCCTTGCGGGTGATCGCGAACATGCCGGCATAGGTGTCGAGCACATAGCTCTCGGCGGCTTCCGACCGGGAGACCGCCTTGATCTCCCCGCTCTCCGTCACCTTGGACAGCGCCGACAGTTCGCCGAGCTTCAGCGTCGAGCCGGCCCGGAAGTCGGCCCGCGAGCCCTGCCGGGCAATCTGCTTCAGCGGCGAAGCGGCGGCGGTGTAGCTCGCCAGCAGCGTGCGGGCGCCGACACCCTGAAGAAGCTGGGGGAAGTCGGAGGTGGTGTGCGCCGCCCGGAACAGCTCATCCGGGTTCATGCCCCGCGTCGAGACGCCGCGAGCCCGAAGGCAATCCGCTGCGAGGTCGCGCAGGCTGGCGCCGATGAACGGCCGGGCCGCTTCGGAGGGCGCGGTGCCGGCGAGCCGGGCGTCGAGGGCGTCGCCCATGGCGCGCAGCCGCACCGCCGGATCATCCTGCGGCGGCGCCTGCACCCGGATCGTCGGCGTCTGGCGAGACCGCTCGATCATCGCCGTGCGGGCGGCGCTGCGCGCCTGCTCGACGGTGGCGCCGGCGGCGATCTGCCCCTCGGCGAAGGACGGCGGCAGGTCCGCCAGTTCGCCAAGCGAGCGGATGCGTGCCTGATCGGCGTCCGGCATCGCCGGAGCAAGAGCGGGAGACTCGATATCGTTGGGATCGTCGGCCACGGGCTGGCTCCTGAGTTTGGCCTGCCGGTCAGCCGGCACGGCGACAAGGCTGGCTTCGAAGATGGAAGGGGTGACGGTCACGATCCGCTCGCCTGCTTCCGTCCGCTCGACGCGGGCCGCCTCGCGGTAGCCGATCGAGACGGAGAGCAATCCGTCGCGGGCGCGCTCGGCGATGGGCGCGATATCGGCCGCCATGCCGAGGCGGATGCGGGCGACGATGGCGCCGCCCTCGCGCTTGGCGGTGACGATGGCGCCGATCGCGTCGCGGGCGCTGCCCTGCCGGTGATTGTCGAGCACCGGGAGACCCGCGAGGGTGCCGAGCTCGACCGCCGAAAGGTCCAGCAGTTCCGTGTAGGCTCCGCGCGCGTCGCGGCGGCGGACGGCGGCGCCGGTCGAAATCACCGCGTCGAAGGTCCGATCCGCTTCGGACCAACTCGACGGGCGGGTGTCAGCCGGCAGGCGGCGGGTGATGTTGGTCATTCGGCGGCTCCCGGCTTCGGCGTCACGGTGGAGAAGGACAGGCCGAGCCGCGCCTCGCGCACCCGATCGGTGGCGATCTCGGCGTCGAGCTCGGCGATGTTCCAGCCCCGTTCGTTGACCTTCTGGCGGCGGGAGGCGAGGCCGGCGGCGATCTCCGCAAGATCGGCTTCCACCGCCTTGGCCGGGTCGACCT
Organism: Ancylobacter sp. GW821-FHT10E12; assembly: GCF_058809335.1. Classification (NCBI taxonomy): domain Bacteria; kingdom Pseudomonadati; phylum Pseudomonadota; class Alphaproteobacteria; order Hyphomicrobiales; family Xanthobacteraceae; genus Ancylobacter; species Ancylobacter sp. GW821-FHT10E12. Next base: position 94,787 of record NZ_JBXASN010000009.1, read on the forward strand.
GAAGCGGCGCCGGGGCGATCCATTCGGCCCGCGCCTCCGGCTCGCCGTCGAGCACCATCAGGCGCCGCCAGACCGGGGCCAGGAACTGCGGCACGAACGTGCCATAGATGAACTGCTCCGTCCGGCGCCGGAACGGCAGGAGACCGGCCCGCAAGCTGGAATAGTTGGCGCCGGTGAGGTCGCCGTCGAGCATGAAGGCGGGAATCCCGAGCCCGGCGGCGAGCGCACGAATCTGCGTCTTCAGCAGGTCGGTGACCGCTTCGGCCTGCTCCGGCGTGGCGAAGGTGACGGTTTGCCCGCCCTTCAGGCGGACCAGCGTGCCCGGCTCGATCGACGGCTGAGGATCATCGCCGAACGCATCCTCGCCGCCGGTGACGTCGTTCTGATCCGAGATGAAGCCCGCGAACATCGCCGCGACGCTGGCGCCCATCAGCAAAGCGTCGGTGAGCTTGTCGAACTCATTGGCGGTCAAGATGATCGAGGCCGTCCACGGCACGCCGCGTATCTGACCGGGGAAGCTCGGCCGGAACACATGGAAGACGTCGCCGGCGTCGACCCGCACCGGGGCGGCCCAGCCGGCGAAATTGTCCTCGCGAAAGGGGCTGATCCAGTAGGCAATGCGTCGTCCGGTGGTGTCGAACTCGATGCCCTGCACGATGGTGCCGCCCTCGATCGTCCGCGTCAGCGAGCGGTCGACCTGCTCGACATCCAGTTGCCGGAGCTTCAGGCCGTCATCCGCCAGCATCGCGAGGATGAACGCCTCGCCGCGCACCACGACATCGCGAAACACGGCGGCTTGCAGCCCGAAGAAGTCGGTGCGCCCATCCGCATCGGCCGTTTCCGCCCAGCGGTCGAATTGCTCGACAAGCCGGGGCTCGGCGGAAGGCCGGATGCCGGTGCCGATCGTCTCGCCGACAAGGTTCGCGATGCCGTTGCCGATCAAGGGATTGTTCTCGGCGAGATGCGCCGAGCGGGCCGCGAGCGTCTGACCGGCGGCGCCGACCTCGGCATTCACCCGCCCGAAGCGGCCGATCGAGAAGGTGCGCCGGCCGCTCGCCGCGCCTTCATATGCGCGAGTGCCAACTGAACCGGAAAACATGCGCTTGATCGTGGCGAACATGCAAACGAACGAATCATGTTCGCCGGTACCGCGCAACGAAAATCATTGCTCACATGCATCTAAAACTTAGTATATCGCCGCATGACATTGCAGATTTGCGATTTCATCCAAGTTAGCGATCAAGGCAACTGACGTAACGATGCGGTGCTGCTACCGTTACAATCTCAACGGGACGGGGCGAAATGACCAAGACCGACGACAATTCACTGACTAAGGCAGAGAAATTCCTCTGGATCGTTCAGACAGCAACACTTGCAGTCGTTACGCACAAAGCGGTTCGTGAAGGTAAAGATTCGAACCATTTCATGAATTTTGAAGACCTCGCTCGAAATACCATGTCCACCGCCGTCTGGGCGGCAGATCGAATACCTCTTGAAATGAAAGCGTACGAGGCGGCTGATCTATTTTGCGGATGGTTTCTCTATGGAAATCGTTACGAAGATGGAGACGAAGATGTCTCTTGGTTCCAGAATAGGAATGAGTAACTACCGCTCCATCCAGCTCGATCTGATCACGCTCGGCGACGCCTTCGCGGGCGGCGCGCCTTTCAAATCCTCTTCACGGCGGACATCGTTCGTCGTGATAAGCGCGCGAGCGGCAAGCGCGTAGCAGAAGCCATCGAGCGCTTCGGCGCGCTTTCCCGGTATGCGCTCCCACAATCGCACCGGCTGGCCTCGCACATAGCGCGTCACCCGGTGCTCGCTGGTCAATTCCTCGAAGAAGCGAGACGGAAGGCCATCGCTGAATCGGATGCTGCGGCCCGCTTTCAGCCGGCCCATGATCGTGGCCTTCAGCCCGTCGACACCAACGATGAAGAGCCGTGAGCCCTTCGACTTCGATGCGGTGATGATCGGTCGATTGCCTTGCGCACCCTTGATGGCGACGATGCGTCGGCCGAACCGTGGTGCGCAAAACGCTTGAACCTTGTCCATCCATTCGCCATCGCCTGCGTCGACCGCACCGGCATCGACGCCGATCCGGCCTCCAAGTGGGTGAGGCCATGTCGAGCGCAGAAGGTCGTCGAGGTCGCGCCACGTCCGGTCATCATCCGGCCGGCCCCAAATGGTGTGATAGTCAAGGACAAAGGTCTCGGTGCGGGAATGGCCGAGAATCACGGTTTCGAGGCGATCATCTTGGACGTCGGTGCCGGTGCTGATGAAGAGCACGTCGGCAGGAATCGAACCGAGCGAAAACGGTTCGGCGCGGGCCGCGAGCTCACCCTCGTCCAGATCGTCGGCGCTCTCGCGCCACGGCTCGCCGAGCACTGTGTTGACGAAGGTTTGCAGCGTCTCCGGCGCCTTTTTAGCTTCCAGAAACTCGGCGGCGAGACGTGGCCATGCGGCATTCGGCAAGGTGCTAATGAGCGCCGACAGGCGATAACCGTGATGTCCTATCACTTCCGGTTGCGTCGCTCGCCAGCGCCCGGAGGCAATGAAGGCCGGCTTGTCAGCTTCTTCGACGATCCCGCCGCAGGAGGGACACGCCCAGTGCGCCGCTTCGGGCCGGCCATCCGGCCAGCGGATTTGCACCCAGCGGATTTCATGGTGCTCGCCGCAAGCAGGACAGACCGGCTCAAACACGCGTTTGTCGCTGCGCTCATATGCCCGGCAAATCCGGCTGGTGGTTTCATGAACCGGCGTACTGCCGGCGATAATGCGCCGGTTTGCGAACGTCGCGGTCCGGCGTTCGGCCAGCGCGACGGGATCGCCTTCGCCTCGCACGTCCACCTCGAAGGCGTCGATTTCATCCAGCAGGAGAACCCGTGCGGTATGTCCGCGCAGATTGCGCGGTGCTCGCGCCGACACCAGCAGGAGCGATCCACCGGCGAACCGGCGGGACAGCATATTGTCGCGGCCGGTGACGTTTGCGGTCAGGGCCGATCGAAGCACAGGGGACTCGGCGAAGGTCGGTTCGATCGTGCCAGTCATCAAGGTGCGACAGTCCGCATCGGCGGGCAGGACACAGAGCACGGGGCAAGGATCGTTGGCCGCGAAGTGGCCCAGCGCCGCGATCATCAAGTTCGTATAGCCGACGCGCGCGCTCTTAAGGATAGTGACCCGCTCGGCAGCGGGATCGCCCATGCTGCGGGCGATGGCGACCTGATGGGGCCAGAGTCTCATGCGACCGGGATGAGCCGCGATGCTCGCTGGAAGATGCACGCTCGCCTCGACCCATTCGGCGAGGTCGAGCTTGGCGGGTGGCCTGAGGGCCGCCAGCGCGTCACGACGCAGTTCAGCAAGATCAGCCATCGGCGAGGGTTTCCAGCGCAGTGCGCAGTTCACGATCAAGCGTCCCGGCCTGATCGCGCGTCAGCTCTGGGAGCCGGGTAGGAACGGCGAGAATGGCCGAACGCACGTCCGTCAAGATGCTCGCCCATGTTGCCTTAACGTCAGCGACCGGGATCATTTGTCCGCGCGCGACGGCATTCCGCATTGCCAGCGCGTCGGCAGCTTCCTTGGCCTGCCGAGCCCGTTCCGTCGCGAGCCCGGCGTGCGCGTCCCCGGCGCGGCCGGCGGCAACGGATCTCAGATGCTCACAATATGCTCGGATGGAGCCGGGGGCGTCATAGCGCCCCCGTCCGGCTTTCACCACGAGGTCGCGGGAGGCGAGTTCCCGCACCGTGCGCGGGGCGATGCCCAGCAGCGCCCCGAGCTCATCGGCCGTCACCAACGCTCCCAGAGGCGGCGGTGCCCCCTTAGCGGAGTTTGCAGCGAGCGACCCGTTGGGGCGGCGGTCCCCCGCGCTGGGGGTAGCGGGGAAGTACCTTTGACCGGCCACACCTGTGACCTTCTGGCCACGCTTCGCCATGGTCACGCCCCCTCCGGGAGTGGCCCGGCGTCGGCGAGCCAGCGGCGGTTAAGCTCGGCGAGGCGAGCGTGCTCGACGGCGACGCCCGATGGCGTCGGGGACACCGAGCCGGGATGAATGCACCCGATGGTAACGCACCGGGTCAGCCGAAGGTCATCTATGCACCGCCAGATGATCGGCAACGACAAGCCCGTGCATATACGAACCTCGGCGGGCGACCGGGCTCCGTCGAGCACGAGGGCATCGAGCACAAGCCGCACCTGATGATCAATCACAGGAGCGTAGATAATCATGCCGCGCTCCCCGTCTGGTCAGTCAGCCGGGGGCGAGCCTGAGGGCGCCCCCTCATACCCCCATCACTTCCATCACAACCGTCACGAAGGAGAGGGGAAGAAGTGACAGGTGTGACGATTGTGATGGGGGTAGAGTAGAGGCCGCGCTTGAGCTTCTCGACCTCGCCAGCTTCGACCATGGAGCCCAAGCGCTGCCTGACGACATCATCGGACAGTCCCGACGCCTTGGCGATTTCTGCCGGCCTCATCGGCTCCCCAGCCGCCTTGAGGGCGGCGAGGATGGTGTTGCGCGTATCCGAGCGCTGGATTTCATCGCGGTCGCCCAGCGCCCGCCAGCGGCAGGCGTTCCCGTCGAATTGTAGGGCCAGATCGAATGCCTCGACATCCCGGCCCCTGCCGTAGAGGGTTGCGCCCTTCGAACTTTTGTCGAGGATAAGTGCGTGGTCGGCAGCGCCAACGAGGCCCGTCGTGGCGCTGATGGCGTCAAGCGGGTCTTCGTCTGCCCCGCTCTTGCGGGTATGAGTGACCACGATGACAGCGATTCCAAACTCATCGGCAAGCGCCTTGAGCGGGAGGGTCGCGTCATAGTCGTCGGCGTAGAGCCGGGCGCCCTTGGCGCCCTTCGCTCGAATGCGCTGAAGCACGTCGACCACAACCAAGCGGGGTGTCGAACTGCGGACGATCCATTGGCGGATATCGTCCTCACCACCATCCCCGAGCGGCCGACATTCGGTCGCCAACGCCAACCGCTCCGGCACGTTGGCTCCGACCAAGAGGCGGCGCAGGCGATCTTGCAGCCGGCGCTCGCCGTCTTCGAGGCCGAGATACAGAGCGGCACCATTGTCGACATCGCGGCCGAGCACAGTGCCGGCGCTAGCGACGGCGGCGGCGATATTGAGCGCGAGCCAGGACTTTCCGAGCTTCGGTCGACCTGCGAGCAGGGTCAAACCAGCGGGAAGAATGCCGTCGACGATGAACCGGGCCGGCGGAAACTCCCGCGAGAGAAGGTCACGAGCGGATATGATGTTCACCGGGGCGCTACCTCTTCGAGGCCGGTCATCGCGGCGAGCACGAGGCGACCGATTCCATTCGGCCAAAGGCAAGGATCAAGACGGCGAGCATGGAGGGCGGCAGCTATCGCTTCGACAGCGGAAAGGTGGGGCGGCATGATGCGGCCCTCACGCGCTGCCAACGCGCGGCAAGCCCTCGACGTACCGGCGCAAGTCGCCACGCCGTAGGTACGTCCTTGCGCCTAGCTTCACCGCTGGCAGACGACCCGAATCGATTTCTTCGTAAAGCTTGGTCACGCCCAGCGGGAGAAGGCGTCTCCGCTCGTCACTGCGAAGCGGGATCAGTTCAAGATCAGCGTTAGTCTGGCTGTTCATCGACAGAGGCCCCAATTATAGGGGACGCCTCCGCCATAACAGACAAAGGCCGCCCCGAAGTTTCCACTTCGTCTGGCGGGCCTCTTGCCCAATCCTTGCGCGTGCCTACTGCCCAGCGCTTTTGACATGCTGACATTAGCGAACCGTCGCCGTTCGCGTCAAGCCGCTCCCGATCGCGAATGTTTGTGTGGCAGATGGCCGCGATTCCGGTCGCGCCTCTCGGCGCGCCTACTGTCGAGCGGATCGCCTCAAAGCTGGTATTTAAGCTGGTATCTTGGAAAATTCACCATAAGATTAACATTTATTATCATGATGATAAGTCATTTTTTCTTGTCCTGCTCAGGGAGCCATCGCCTTTTGTACGCCAGAGCGCGATATTGCGCGCCAGCGTGCGATGTTTCCCTACGCTACGATCCTCTACGCTCCTGCTGGCATAGCCATCGCAGGACCGCGAGACCGATCGAAGACAGGCGTACAATAGCGTTGCGCACCACGGTCGCCCACCCCTTCAGACCACCCTTCGCAGAATCGGCGGCCATGGCGTGGAAAGACGGCCATGGCGTGGAAAGACAGGTGATCGGCGGTGGATTTCGACTTTGCGCCAGCAGCGGACGTTGGCACCCAGCCCAAGACGGACGTTCATGCACCTCGTCAATGCAGGGGGTGTCAGCAGGTGATATCGGCGTTGTCTCGGATCGTCTCGACCTTAATGTCCGGATAGGCGGCGAGGCCGGGCTTCAGTTTCGCCCACACGGCGCTCTTCAGAGCGTGGTGGGAGAGCGTAAGCCGGATCGATCTGGCCAGCGTATCTTCGAGGGCTGCGAGGGAGGCGAGCCGTCCGACTACGCGCGAAGGATGGGCGCCTAATAGTCCGGGAAGATGGCCGGCATCGGTCCAAACTTGCCGATGTCCTTGGTCATAGCTGCGACTATCCCGAGGATGGCCTGAAGCCGATGCGAGAGGCTGTACAGATTGCACATCCAGTCAATCTACCCAGCCGAAGGGTCCTGGAAGGCCCGGTCTTCCTGGCAATTGGGGCTGCATGCCGCTGGGGCTAGAGATCGGCGACAGCCTACAGTTCGACCCCGTGATGGCTCAAGCATGGTACAGCGGCCTCAACAAGCTGGCGCGTGTCCCTGTTCTCGATCACGATCCCCGCTGGCAGTAAGGCTAGGGGCTTCGCCAGAAGGCGACTTTCACTCAGCCGAACGACCTTCTACGAAGAGGGGTAACCGCCCGTACCGGGTGCAAGGACAAACTGCGTGACGCCCTATTCCGACCTCGTGACCCGCCTTTGGCGACTCTGCAGCCTGCTGCGCAAGGACGGGGTGACCTATCCCCAATACGTGACCGAGCTTACCTATCTGATCTTCCTCAAGCTCGCTTCCGAGCGGCAGGCCGAAAGCCAAGCGATACCCGAGGGACACCGCTGGAGCGACCTCCTAAGCAGCTCGGACGATGCGATTCTAGATCGCTACCGCCAGACGCTCGCAATGCTTGGCACGTCTCGGCACAGCCGGACCATGCAAGCGGTCTTCGCAGGAGCCGTAACCGTTGTGCGGGACCCAGCAACGCTACGGCGGCTCGTCGATGCCATCGATGGCTCTGACTGGTTCTCGGAAGAACGGGACGCGTTCGGCGACGCTTACGAAGGACTGCTCCAGAAGAACGCGGAAGAGACCAAGCGCGGCGCGGGTCAGTACTTCACGCCTCGCGTATTGGTCGACAACATCGTTTCGCTGCTCGCACCTCGCCCCGGCGAGATTGTGCAGGATCCTGCAGCCGGCACCGGCGGATTTCTCATCGCGGCGGATCGCGCTTTGCGTTCCGGTTGGCGAGGGTCTGACGAGGAGTTGGCATTCCAGCGCAACCAGGCCCTGCGCGGCGTGGAAAACGTGCTGGACACCTATCGTCTGCTTTGCATGAACCTCTATCTGCATGGGATCGAGGCGGAGCACGTGCTCATGGGCGATACCCTGTCTCAGCTCGGAGCCTCTCCTGAGTTTCAGAAAGCCGACGTCATCCTCTCGAATCCCCCATTCGGGCCGTCCGGCGGCGTGTCCTCGCGCGAAGACCTCTCCATCACCGCGAAATCCGCAAGCTTCCAGCTGCCATTCGTGGAGCATTGCATGCGGGCGCTTGCTCCAGGAGGGCGGGCGGCGGTCATTGTCCCCGACAACGTCCTCTTCGAGGGGGGCAAGGGCAAGGCGTTGCGCCAAACATTGATGCAGGACTTCAATCTGCACACGATCCTGCGTCTGCCCACCGGAATCTTCTACGCTCAGGGCGTCAGAACCAATGTGCTCTTTTTTAGCCGGCCAGTTTCACCTCCATTTGAGGGGGCCACGGAAGCGGTCTGGATCTACGATCTTCGGGCCGCCGAGTCCGGAAGTGACCGAAGCGGAGGAGACTTCGCCTCTGGCCTGAACGCGTTCAGCACAGCATTCGGCGACGATCCCCTGGGTCAGTCGCGGCGCGAGGAGGATGGGCCAAACGGGCGCTTCCGCCGGTTCAGCCGCCAGGCGATCGCAGAACGCGGCGACGACCTGTACGTCGTCTGGCTGAACGAGGATGAGAGCCAGGACGAGGCGCTCGAGTCCGCCTCTCCTGATGAGGTCGCCGCTGTCGTTGAGCGCCATCTGGTTTCGGCCTTGGGCGAGATCCGGTCCCTCATCGACGAATTGGGCGATGACAATGTCACCTGGGATGAACTGGAATGACCCTTCCGGCGGACTGGACAACGTGCACCCTTGAGGATCTGCTCCATCCGGCGCCCGGCGCAATCGTCGACGGCCCGTTTGGAAGCGCTCTGAAGTCCAGCGACTACACCTCAGAGGGATGCCGCGTGATCCGGCTCAACAACGTCAACGTCGCCAGGTTCAACGACGCGGACAAGGCCTATGTGGATGCGCGCCGGTTTCCCGCGCTGCGTCGGCATGAAGCCCGGGCTGGAGATATTTTGACCGCCGCCTTGGGCGATCCGCTCGGTCGGTCCTGCCTCGTCCCCGAAGACCTCGGCCCTGCGATCGTGAAGGCCGACTGCTTCCGCTCGAGGCTTCACCCTCGAGTCAGCGGCGACCTCATCATGTTCTGGCTCAACAGCCCGCCGCTTGCGCGTTATTTCTCGGAGCATGGCAAGGGCGTCGGACGGATCAGGATCAATCTCGCCGTCCTGCGCACCGCCCCCCTGCCCCTCCCGCCCGAAGATGTGCAGGTGGCGCTTGTCGAACGAATCCGGACGGTCATGGCCCGGTCCCAGAACGCCAGGTCGGAAGCGCAGCTCGCGCCCAGGGCGGCGAACGCGCTCAAGGTCAGCGGCCTGAAGGCCGGTGTGACCGGCCAGCTGACGGCGCGTTGGCGAGAGACCTCCCCCGACGTCGAGACCGTCGACGCCCTTCTGGAGCGGGTACCGGCGCCGACCCAGGCCCCGGGCGGGCGCGTGGCGACGGACACGCGGATGGCCGGTCAGGCGGCGATCGCCGTCAACGATCCGGGATCTCCCCTGCCCCCAGGCTGGCGATGGACGCCCCTCCTGCGACTGGCGCGCCAGGAAACCGGACACACGCCAAGCCGACGACACCCCGAGTACTGGGACGGGGACGTCGCCTGGCTTGGCATTCGCGACGCCCGCAAACATCATGGTGGGGTCATCGACCGGACCGCGCAGACCATCACGGCGGCTGGCCTGGACGCATCATCCGCACGCGTCCTTCCTGCCCGGACGGTCTGTCTGTCCCGCACGGCGTCCGTAGGCTACGTCACTCTGCTCGGGCGCCCCATGGCGACAAGCCAGGATTTCGTCACTTGGACCTGCTCCCCAGCCCTGATGCCGGAATATCTGATGTATGCGCTAATGGCCGAGGGAAAGGGCATCCGTCGTTTCGGCAGAGGGTCGACTCACACAACAATCTATTTCCCCGAGTTGCGCGCCTTGCATATCGCCCTGCCACCGCTCGAGGAGCAGCAGGCCATCACAGCTCGTATCAAGCGGTTGCTCTATCGCGCTGACATGCTCGCGTCCGAGGCCTCACGCGCCATGGGCGTCGCGGACGGCCTCGTCGTGCGCACGATCACCCAGGCAATGTCGGGCGCCTTGGGCGGTGCGGGCGGAGTCTCAAGCGTGTCCGCCCAGTCGCTCCTGGATGACATCGCCGAGGCGCGACGCGTCCTCGAAGTGGAGCGCAAGCGCTCGAAGCCCAAAAGAGCGCCGAAGTCGGCCTCCCCTGCAACCTCGCCTAACCCGGACCCCTCCATGACCGCAGATCAGATAACCGCTGCAGTGCGCGAGGCCGGCGGCGCCATGCGCGCCGACGCCTTGTGGAAGCTGAGCGGTCTTCCCATCGAAATTTTCTACCGGCGTATCCGCGACGAGCTGGCGGCAGGCCGCCTGGCCGAATCGAGCGACAAGGAGAGCCTGCTTGCGCATTGACCATCTCGCGGTTCGGAACTTCAAAAACCTTCGTGACGTCCATCTGAACTTCGACTCGTCGCAGCTGGAGACCGTCATCATCGGACAGAACGGGACCGGCAAGTCCAACGTTCTGGAAGCTCTTGCGACAATCTTCCGGGACCTCGACGATCCGCGCCGGGAACGGGAAACGGATTTCGCATACGAAATCACCTATCAGTGCAAGGGCAGCAAGGTTTGTATCGACCATCACTACTCGGACCCGGCGACCACCATCGCGACGGTCGATGGCGCGCCTACACCGATGAGTGTCATCCGCACACGAGACAGCGAATTCCTGCCGAACCACGTGTTCGGCTATTACTCCGGCGAGTCCGACCGGCTGCGCGCCATCTTCGATCCGCCCCAGCGCCGGTTCTATGACGCAGCCATCGAAGCCGGGGCCGATGAGAAGCTGGACCCGAGGACGTCCTCACTGCGCCGGCTGTTCTACGTCCGAGAACGCTATGGCGCGCTGGCCCTCCTGACCTATTTCGCCTTCGCCGACAACGAAGCGCAGGCGTTCCTGAAGCGACACCTGAGCGTTGGTCAGTTTGATTCCGCCCTGCTCACGCTCCGCCGGACCGAGTGGGGCAAGCGTAAACCGGTCGGCGACGCACTGGCCAAGTCTGACAGCCGATTCTGGTACGCCCGAGGCATTGTTCGCAAGCTGCTCGATGGTCTCTGGATCCACTCCCTTGCGCCGATCCGGCACAAGGAAAGCGTCTCGGAAGACTATCGCCGGACGGGCGCGTCCGAAGAGCAGATGTACATCTACTTGAGGAACGAGGAGACGCTCCGGTCGCTCGCCGCGCCGTTCGGCGACGAGCAGACCTTCTTCGCCTATCTGGAAACCCTCGATCTCTCGGACCTCGTGCGGACGATCCGGATCTGGGTCACGCGGGAGGGCGCTTCAGAGGCTATCCCGTTTCACGAGATCAGCGACGGCGAGAAGCAGTTGCTCAGTGTCCTCGGGATGATGCGGTTCGCCGCCCATGACGAGTCCCTGTTCCTCCTTGACGAGCCGGACACACATCTGAATCCGGCCTGGAAATGGAACTACCTGAGCTTCATCAAGGAGGTCGCTGGTCGCAACGAGAACTGCCACGTCATCATGACCAGCCACGACCCTCTGACGATCGCTGGTCTGGAGAAGTCTCAGGTGCAGGTCCTATTCAGGGGCCGTGACACCGAGGTGAAGGCGGCGCAGCCTGCCGTCGATCCCAAGGGGCTAGGCGTGTCCGGCGTGCTTCGTCAGATTTTCGGCATGGCAACGACGCTGGATGCCGAGACGCAGAAGCTAGTGGATGACCGCAACGCGCTGCTCGCCCTGCCCACGCGCACAGCGCTGGAAGACGCCGAGTTGTTCAGACTGAACAACGTCCTGGACTCACTGGGCCTAGCCTACCAGAGCAGCGATCCCATCTTCGAAGACTTCCTCCGCTCCCTGCATCGAACCGACAAGGAAGAGCGCGGTCCCTACACACCTGAGGAGATCGAAGCGCAAAATCGCTTCATGCAGGAGATCGTCGAGGGTCTTCGGTGAAATACATCAACTATCCAGCGGGCGCGATCGACGCCGCTTGGCAGGCGAGAGCTGACACCGCCGCCGGCGCTGCGGCCCAGAAGAGCGGGAAGGCGGCCAGTGACTACATCGACAGTCGAAGTAATGTCTGGAGTGACCTGAAGCCTGCTCTCGAAACACTGTCTTTCGGAAAATGCTGGTATTCAGAAGCTAAGGACAGGGTGTCTTACTGGCATGTCGATCACTACCGTCCCAAGAGCCTCTACCCTTGGCTCGCGTTCGACTGGCGGAACATGCGCCTGTGCGGCGGCATGCCCAATATCGCCAAGTCCAACGACTTCCCCCTCGACGATGAGACGGCTCGAGCCACGGTCGCCAATCCGTCGACCGATTTGGAGGTCCCCCTGATCCTGGATCCCGTCCGTTGGGGCGACCCGGACCTCCTCACCTTCAATGGGGCTGGCGAGCCGACCTGCGCTGACCCCAGGGACGTCGTGGCGGCGCTTAGGGTCAAGCTATCGGTGAAGGTTCTCAACTTGGATACCGAGAAACTCTGCGAAGGCCGGCGTGACAAATGGCGCAGCTGCGAGCGCAGGCTGAAGGCTTTGCGCGGCATCGTCGAAGCCCAACGTCACCAGAACAACACCGACGCGGACGACCGCCTGAAAGACCTCTGCAAGGATCTGGATGGCCTCTATGATGAGACGTCCGAGTTCACAGCAACGGCGTGGGCCTGCGCCAAGGAGCTCAACGCGGAAACAATCGTGCGTCTTGCGAAGGAGGTCGCGAGGACCTTGGACTGACTACGACTTCGTTGGCAGCTCACGCTGGGCAGGCTAGGCGACGATGCCAAACAACCTCTCAGCGGTAGGTCTTCAAGCGCCTCGACGTCGTCCAGCGCAGCCATGCGTGCCTTGGCCTCCTGATGACACGGTCGCGGATTTCTTGCCAAAATGCGACCTACGGCGCTGTCCCCCGCCAAATTTCGTAGAAGACCCGTTAGGCGCGGCGTGGCTCGTCGCCATCCAGCCTCGTCAACGAATAGCTCGTGCTGCGCCCACCCGCTTCGTCTTTCACAAGCACGCCACGCGCCACGAGATCGTTGATGTCGCGCAGGGCCGTATCGGGCGAGATCTTCGCAAGCACCGCCCATTTCGAGGAGGTGAGCTTGCCTTCGAAGCCATCCAGCAGACGATTAACAACCTTGCGCTGGCGCTCGTTCAGCGGCTGCCCGGCCATCGCCTCCCAGAAACGCGCCTTGCGAAGGACATTGGCGAGAATGTTCTCGGCGCCGTCGAACGCCCGATCAAGGCAGGCCAGGAACCATTGCAGCCAAGCGGTGATGTCGAGGTCGCCCTTCTGGGTCCGCTCGAGAATGGCGTAGTAGTTCTTCCGCTCCAGACGGATCTGCGCGGACATGCTGTAGAAGCGTTGCGGACTGCCTTCCGATCGCGCCAGCATCATGTCGGCGATGGCGCGGGCGATCCGGCCGTTGCCGTCCTCGAAGGGATGGATGGTGACGAACCACAGATGGGCAACCGCCGCCTTCAGAACGGGGTCGAGCGGCGTGTCGTCGTTGAACCATCCGACGAAGCTTGCCATCTCGCCATCGAGCCGCGTTGCCGTCGGCGCTTCATAGTGCACCTTTTCGCGGCCTATGGGACCGGAGACGACCTGCATCGGTCCCGACGCCTCATCGCGCCAGGCACCGACAATGATCTTCGTCATGCCGCTGCGCCCAGTCGGGAACAGCGCCGCATGCCAGGCGAACAGCCGCTCGTCCGTGAGCGGCGCCCGATAGTTCTGGGTAGCGTCGAGCATCATCTCGACCACGCCTTCGACGTCGCGGTCGACCGGGGTCAACGCGCCGATGTCCATGCCGAGGCGGCGGGCAATGGAAGACCGCACCTGCTCCTTGTCGAGGATCTCGCCCTCGATCTCGCTGGATTTGAGCACGTCCTCGGTCAGGGTCTGCAGGACGGCCTCGGCCCGCAGGTCGAAACCGAGCGCTTCCATACGTCCCAGCAACCGGCCCTGCCGATGGCGCACGGCGGCCAACTGCTCAGTTAGGTTCGGGCTGTTCCATTCGAACCTTGGCCAGCCTTCAAGCTCATGGATATAAGTCGCCATATTCTCCGCGCTCCTTGCGGCGAATATGGTGGATATTCTCCGCAGGCGCAAGGTTATTCGCCGCATCCAATGCGGCGAATAGGGCAATTAAACCCTGCACCGCGGCACCCTCAGGCGTTGAGCGAAGCTCCGGACACACGGTTCTTCAGAAGCCGTCGTTCCGCTTCGCTCTCCTCTGCACGTCATTCCGCGTGCGATCATGAGGAGACGATCATGTCACGATTACCCGTCAACCTGCCGCCCCGTTTTCTGCGAACCGTCGAAGCGGCGCGCTTCCTAGGCCTGTCGCCACGAACATTGGAAAAGCACCGCAGCTACGGCACTGGCCCGCTCTACCGAAAGCTCGGCGGGCGCGTGGTCTATGCCATTTCAGATCTCCAGCATTGGGCGGATCAAGGGATCGTGCGATCGACGTCCGACCCCAATAACGGAACGGTCAGGGCGGCATCTCCGGAGAACCATTTGAACGACTGACGGACCGGCATAAGGAAGTCCGTGGGTGCGCCATCTCGGCCGGCGCGCCCACGGACGACTTCTGGCTCCGGCGCCGCTTCTTTGTATGTTGTACGTTGTGCGTGAGCCCACGGACCGACGCCAGTGCTTGGGAGAAAGCCATGGAAGCAGGAGTGACCGCCGACACCGCCATCCTGGCCGAGGCTTTCGCGCGCGGCTCGGCCATGAAGCGCACCCTGCTTCACATGGAAGGCGGGGCCCTGGCGCCTGATGAATTCGCGAACAGCATCGGCATCCCGACCGCAGAACTCGAAGCGCTGCCGCTGCTGTGGCTCGATATTGATGGCGAGCGCGCCTATCCGGCCTTCCAGATCGCCAATGGTGGGCTGCTTCCCGGTGTCAGCGCCGTGGTCCAGGCGTTCGCGATCGACGAGCCCTGGATGCGGCTCAACTTCATGCTGACCGGCGATGCCCGCCTCGGCAGCAAGCGTCCGATCGACGCTCTGCGCGAGGGACAGATCGGCGAGGTCATCGAAGCGGCCCGGGCCTATGGCGAACATGGTGCGGTTTGAGATCAGGCTACCTTCAGAAGCGCGGCTCGATACCGTCCGTAGCTGACTTTCACCAGCAGGCCTTCCTCGCACATCTTCGACAGATAGCATCGCGGAATGCCAATGTCCGTGAGATCGCGGGTCCTTACCTCGCCCCGCTCTCGCGCCAGGGCCACAGCGCGATCCCGAAGGGATGGTGGCGGCCCGCCGGCAAGGCGTAGTGCTTCCGCGCGGTCCCGGTCACGTTTTCGCATTTGCTGCGGCTGTGGCGTGTCCAGTCGTAGTGCTATGGCGAATTCATAATTCGCATCTTCGTCGACCCCGGCGAGCCATCACCTCACTCTTCGGATGATCTCATATTTTCCCCATCCAGCCTCGCTAGATATTGAAATGGCTGGATAGCTGGCTCTCCGGCCTTCTTAGCTCGCATCAGCCAGCACCACCGCATCTCAGGGATTTTGTTGGCCTTGATGTTGGCCTCGACGCGCGGCTTGCTGCCCCGGCGGTCGGCAGGGATGGCGATCATGGCCTTGTCGGATGCAGATTTCGTTCGGCCCGTCCGACGGAAACGAAAGCGGGGCACCCGCAGCTTCAGACCGGATTATTTCCGAAGCGGGTGCGGGACGTGGCCTGTCAACGCTTCGAATACCGCCGCGAAGACATGAGCCATGCCCCGCGCGAGATGACCTCCGGTCGGCGCGAGGCATCGCACGGCGATCCCGCATCCATTGGGAAGTTCGCTCATACCGACACGACAGCCCAGAGCGTCGAGCTGCTTCATCAAGACGGCAACATCGACATCCGATCGCCGGGTGCCAAGCCCCACCACGCTGCCCATCGAACGATAAGGGCCGAGCGGCGAAGCGGCGCCGGCGAATTGAATGCCACTGATGGCACCCCGATCCCAGACCAGAATTCGTCCGCTCTCGTCGCGAACGCAGAGTTCCGTGCGCAACCTGCCAAAGGGTCTGCTGCACTGCCCCGGGTCGTGCGTGGCGAAGCCGTCGGCAAGGATGACGCGCGCGCCCGGCGCCAGCGTCACCTCTGTCCTGGAACAGAGATAAGCGTCAGGAAAGAGAATGAAGGGGTCGTTGGTCAGGGCCAGCAGAGCATCGGCTCGGGCCCTTACTGCTGTCGAAAAGCGGGCCTCGTCGCCCGCCGTGCGGTGGACGACCGTCGCGGCCTGGCTGGTGACATGGGCCTGCGCGCCGCTGCTGACGTCGATGTCGAGCATCAGCCGGTCGCCCGTGTACAGACCGCCCGAGCAGGACTGCAGGTAGAGCGTGGCCAGATCCGGCAGATCGCGGTCGAGTGAGAAAGGCCGGGTGATGTGAAACGGGTAGGGAACATGCTGTCGCACGAGAACGGTGCGGCCACCACCGCGGATGAAATGCAGCTGCGCCGTCACATCGCGCGCACCCGACGTTGCGGGAGTGATCGGTCCGGCGTGTTGCAGACCGGCCATTCGGGGCGGGGCGTTCATCGGAACAGCACCGCCCTCATGATGTGCTCGGCGACGTCCGCCACCCCGCTGCCCCGGCGGGCATCGGTCAAGATGACGGGCCGTTGCGAACGGACTGTCCGGGCCTCTTCCAGCATGCGGGGCAGGTCGACACCGACATGGGGCGCGAGATCCTGCTTGTTGATCACCAGCAGGTCGCAACGCAGCGTTCCCGGCCCCTTCTTGCGCGGAATGTCGTCGCCGCCGGCCACGTCGATGACGAAGATCCACCAGTCGACCAGATCGAGCGAGAAGGTCGAGGCAAGATTATCCCCGCCGGATTCGAACAGGATCAGCTCGACGCCGGGAAAGCGGGCTTCCAGCTCGTCCCCGGCCGCGATGTTCAGGGTGGGATCTTCGCGGATGACGGTATGCGGGCAGGCCCCCGCTTCCACCGCCGACACGCGATGCGGGTCAATGAGGCCGGAGCGCCGCAGGCGCTCGGCATCCTCCTTGGTCACGAGATCGTTCGTCACCACGGCAAGGTCGACCCCGCGTGCATGAAGCACCGGAATGAGGGCCTCGATCAGGGCCGTCTTCCCAGAGCCGACCGGTCCGCCGATGCCCACGCGCGCCGCCACCGCGCGACCCGTCGCCTCTTCGGCGGAATGTTGGTCGATCATGTTCATCGCAGCATGTACCGCTGTGCGAGGGGAAGCGTGTCATAGGGCTCGCAGGTGGCCAGAGTGCCGTCGACGAAAACCTCGAAGGTCTGCGGATCGACGCGAATATCGGGGCAGGCCGAATTCAGCATCATGTCCTGCTTTGTAAGCGAGCGTGTGCCGCTGGCCGGCAGCAGCGCCTTGGAGAGACCGAGCGCCGATCCCAGTCCCTCCTCAATCGCCAGAGGGTGGACGAAGCACGCCGACAGGGCCGGCGCGGCGCGTCCAAAGGCTCCCCATTGCGGGCGCAGCAGCATGGGCTCGCAGGTCATCAGCGAGGCCGCGGAATCGCCCATGGCGCCCCAGGCGATGAATCCACCCTTCACGACCAGTTCCGGCTTGATGCCGAAGAAGCCTGGACGCCAGATCACGATGTCCGCCATCTTGCCGTCTTCGAGCGAGCCGATATGTGCGGCGATGCCAAAGGTGCGGGCGGCATTGATGGTGTATTTGGCGATATAGCGCCTGATGCGGGCGTTATCGCCCCTGCCCGGCACGTCTTCCGGCAGGAGCCCGCGCTGGTCCTTCATCTTCGAGGCAAGCTGCCATGTCCGGCAGATCACTTCGTGGATCCGTCCCATGCCCTGGCTGTCGGAGCCGAGCATCGAGATCGCGCCGAGATCGTGGAGCACGTCTTCGGCCGCGATGGTCTGCGGACGGATGCGGCTTTCGGCGAAGGCGACGTCCTCTGGGATCGCCGGGTTGAGGTGGTGGCACACCATCGTCATGTCGAGGTGTTCGTCGAACGTGTTGACCGTGTAGGGGTTGGTCGGGTTGGTCGACGAGGGCAAGCAATTGCTGATCCCTGCCACCCGTATGATGTCCGGCGCATGCCCGCCGCCGGCACCCTCAGTGTGGTACATGTGAATGGTGCGCCCGCCGATGGCCGCCAGCGTGTCCTCCAGAAACCCGCTCTCATTCAGCGTATCCGTGTGGATCTGCACCTGGAAATCGAGTTCGTCGGCAACACGCAGGCACATGTCGATGGGCGCCGGCATGGAGCCCCAGTCCTCATGCAGCTTGAGGCCGAGGCAGCCGGTCCGCATCTGCTCAACGAGCGAAGCGGGCTTGTGGCTGTTCCCTCGGCCGAGGAAGCCGAAATTGATCGGCCACTCCTCGGCTGCCTGCAACATCTTGCCCGTGTTGAACGGACCGCCAGAATCGATGCCGACGGTGATGGGGCCGAGCGAGCCCCCGATCATCGTGGTGATGCCGCTGGAGATGGCATGTGCGCACAGGCCGGCGCTGTCGAAATGCACATGCACGTCGATGGCGCCGGCCGTGGCGATCAGTCCCTCGCAATCGCGCACCGTAGTTCCCTGCGAGACGATGAGGCGGGGATCGACGCCGTCCATGATCGCCGGATTTCCGGCCTTGCCCAGGCCGACGATTTTGCCATCCTTGATGCCGAGGTCGCCCTTGACGATGCCGAGCACCGCGTCGATCACCACGACATTGCACAGCAACATGTCCAGCGCGCCTTCCGCGGACGTGACGCCGGCGGCAAGCCCTGCCCCGTCACGCAGCGTCTTGCCGCCACCATGCAGGCATTCGTCGCCATAGATCGTGTGGTCCTTTTCGACCACGGCGATCAGCGAGGTGTCTCCCAGCCGGATCCCGTCGCCGACCGTCGGCCCATACATATGGGCGTAATCTCTGCGTAGCATCTTGACCATGGTCAGGCTCCCTTGAAGCCGGCGTCGCGGGCCCGGCGCAACGCATCAGCGACATCTGCGGTGCCATCGCTGAGATTGTTGAAACCGCTGATTTTGCGCTCGCCGCCGAAGGCCACCAGCATCAGTGTCTTGCTCTGTCCGGGCTCGAAGCGCACGGCTGTGCCCGCCGGGATGTCGAGGCGCTTGCCATAGGCTTTCGACCGGTCGAACTCGAGCGCCTTGTTCACTTCAAAGAAGTGGAAATGCGACCCGATCTGTATGGCCCGATCGCCGGTATTGACCGCCGTGATCTCGATGCGCTCGCGTCCGGCATTGAGCTCGATCTCGCCGTCCAGCGGCAGCAGCGCGCCCGGCTCGAGCGCGTCCGCGTCGGCTCCCTCGCGCGGGCGGATCGGCTCGTGGATCGTGACCAGCTTGGTGCCGTCGCGGAACCCGCACTCGACCTGAAGGATCGGTATCAGCGACGCCACACCGGGCATGACGTCCTCGGTGGTCAGGATCGTCGAGCCGAAGCCCATCATCTCCGCCACGCTGCGGCCGTCCCGCGCGCCCTCGAGTATTTCGTCGGTGATCAGGGCAACGGCCTCGGGGTGGTTGAGCTTCAGCCCCCGCGCGCGACGCTTGCGGGCCAGTTCCGCCGCCGTGAAGATCGTCAGGCGTTCGAGTTCCGTCGGGGTCAGGAGCATGTTTTTCTTCCTGCGGATGGGAACGTGATCAGTTCGAGAACAGCCGAACCTCCGACGTCGCATGCCGCATGGTGGCAATGTCGAGCATTGGTGTGAGGCTCTCGAAATCGTCGCATGAGAGGGAACTGGCGGGGCCCGCCTCCTCCACCAGTCGCGCCATCAGCGGCAGCGTCGCGCCGAGGCAACGCTGGGCTTCCACGGCGCCAATGAGACTGAGGCGGACAGCGGCGCTGGTCATGCCGGCGGCGACGCCATAGGCGGAGGCGGCGAGGACGGAGCGCTCGTCGATCCCGCAGGCCCGCCATATCGCGCCCTGGAGGATCGGAAGGTGGCCTTGCATCCGGCCCGTCTCGACCTGCCGCTTCAGTTCCGCGGCAGCGCCGGTGCCAATTCGTGCATGCGCCGTCAGGAACCCCAGCCCGTTGCGGCGCGATCCCGTCCGCTGCAAGGCGGAAATCGTCGCGGCGTCGAAACGATGATCGATCTCCGCCAGGCGAGCCATATCGTCGCCGGCACCGAACGCCATCGATACGGCGATGCGATCCATCCCCATCCAGCGATGGGTCAGCGTCATGGCCAGGACGTCGATCAACCCTTCACGATCGAGGCGCTGGCCAAGCTCAGCCAGACCTTCGATTCCGTTGGAAAAGGCAAATCCACCATTAGGGAAAGCCGAATCCGCCTGCCAGAGCGTTGCGACGAGGCTCAGCATGACACCTCGTCGGCCGCGCGGGGGCTCGTCTCGATCCGGGTATCAAGACCGAGGGAGGCGAGCCGGGCCAGGTAGGTCTCTTCGGGTCCCTCAAGCGCGACATCGATGGAACCAGCCGCGAACCGTACACGCCAGTGCAGGTTGCCGACGTGATAGCCGAGCTCCAGCGCGGTCGCGAGATCCCGAGGCTTGATCCGAAGCCAGCGCTCGGCATCAACCTTCACCACGATCGCCCGATGCGCTTCAAACAGCAGCACGGCGCCATCGGTCAGCGGCTCGTCCCGCGGCAGCGCGACCGCGACCTCGGCTCCGCGGCTCGTCACCGCGCGGAAACGCCGCCGCGCCAGTTCGGCGGCGGGAAGAAGCAGCCACTCGACCTCGCCGTGATGTTCAAGGTGATGAATCGGGTCGGCGAAGTCCTCGTCCAGCCGGTTTCCAAGTACGCGATTGACAAGCAGCATGATCAGCTTCCTGAAAATGACGATGTGCCAGCCCTGCAAGGGCTCGAATTGTATGCCGGGAGACCTGCCGCACCGCGCATCTAGGTGTCTCCCCGGCATGACGGCGTGGATGCCCGGTTTTCCACCAGGCCGCGCTTGAACAGGAAAATGCAGCGGCCCGTTCGCGCATCTGACGCGTTAACGTGGAGCTGTTCCGTCAGGTAGCGAAACACGATGCGCGCCGCGGCCGCCGACAGCGTCGGCTTCCACAGCCAAATGTCGCTCTCGGCATCGACCGCGTGACGCGTGAAGAGCTCGTGCGTGGGATCATCGGCGCACCCGACGCACCAATCGGCAGGCTTCCCCCCGAATTCCTTGATGTAACTCAGGAATTCAAACTTGACCTGTTGAGGACTGAACACCATCCGCGTCACCCGGGAAGAGGGTTGAGACGCGCGTGGCAGGAGGTCTCCGCGGTGCGGCTTCGCCAGCGCCCGACCGCCGTGCTTCCCGCCCGCTTCTCGT
Source organism: Ancylobacter sp. GW821-FHT10E12 (assembly GCF_058809335.1). Classification (NCBI taxonomy): domain Bacteria; kingdom Pseudomonadati; phylum Pseudomonadota; class Alphaproteobacteria; order Hyphomicrobiales; family Xanthobacteraceae; genus Ancylobacter; species Ancylobacter sp. GW821-FHT10E12. The sequence continues at coordinate 115,701 of NZ_JBXASN010000009.1, forward strand.
CGGACGACATCTGCGACGCGATCGCCTCGAGCGCCGTCAGCGCGGCTCCCACGCCATGCTGCGCGGCAAGAGACAGCCAAGTGAACGCTTCGACGCGATCCTTGGATACACCGACGCCATTCGCATACATGAAGCCGAGGCGCGCCTGCGAGGGGTAGTGCCCGAGTTCGGCTGCAGATCGATACCAACGCGCTGCCGTGGCGTGGTCTGGCGGCAGCCCCTCGCCCTTCGAGAGAAGGGTTGCCAGATTGTACTGGGCGAAAACGTCCCCGCGCTGCGCCGCCTTTTCGAGCCAGCGGACGCCGGCGGGGATGTCGCGGGGCGTGCCGTGCCCCATCGCAAGCATCGCCCCCACATTGGTCTGCGCGAGCAGGTTGCCGGCCTCCGCGCCTTCAAGATAAAGGGCGAAGGCGCGCGCCAGCGAGGCGTTCACGCCTTCGCCATTGGCGTACATCGCGCCGAGCCACGTCTTCGCGTCCGGGTGGCCCTCATCGGCCAGCTGCGAGAACCGCCGGAACGCCTCGTCGTAATCGCAGCGCTTATAGGCCGCGATGGCAGCGCCAAGCGCCGTTACGTCCTCGGTGGAGAGATCCAGCGATAGCATGTCTCAGCCCCTCGGATTCTGGTAAAGCGGTTGCGGGAATTCCTCGCGCGGCATGCGGGTGAAGCGCGCTGCAATGGCGCTTTGCATCCATGCCCCCTGCGCCTCCCGCTGCAGCCGCAGCGGGGCGCCGATCGTCTGCGGGTGATGCTGGGTTCCCCAGCGGGCGAGCTCGTCATGCTCGACCTCCGCGCGCTCGGCACGGAGCCTGATTTCGTCGCGCCAGAAGAGACGGTCGCCTCGCGGGTCAGCGCCATAGGTCGAGAGCCGGCACAAGGTCTGCCCCATGGAGGTCGGCTGCAACGTCACGACGGCGGTGCTGCTCGCCGTGCCGATCAGGACCAGATTGGGGAACAGCCAGGCCGTGTGCGCGGCCGTGCCATCGGACAGGGCGGTATCGGCGAACATCCACAGATCGCGTTCGGCAATCACCGGCGCGCCAGTTGCCAGGCTCTGGCCCATGAGCTTCCAGTTCGCGGCGTATTCGAGCCAAACCTCGTCCGAGCGGCAGGGTTTGTGAGGGCCGAAGAACCCTCCCCTCCGGCCGAGAGCCGCGAGCTCCCCGTCCGGCCACGCTGGGGTGACGTCCAGATTGACGAAGATCAGCGGCCCCCAGCTCCGCACATGCGTGGTCAGCAACCGTTCCGGACGAAGGCCCAGATACTGGTGCATCTCGGGCGTGCCGTCGCCGAGCTCGCGTGCCTGGATCGCGCCTCGGTCACGGCTGTAGCCGCAAGACGTGAACGAGCATTTGGTCTTCGCTCCGGTCTGGCACTGCAGCGGCACGGCGCGGCATCCGCCGTGCTGTGCCTTGTTAAACCGCGCCACGATTCCGCTCTCCGTGCGCTGCACATGCACGCCGTGAGTGCCGACGGTGAAGGGAAGAAGATCGCCTTTTTCCGCAATGGCTTCATGGGCGCCGACGCAGATCCAGTCGCGCGTCCACACGGCTTCGTCTTCAAGCTGGCTGAACCGCAGCGAGCGAAAGGCGACAGGCGGCAGCACGCGGGGATCTTGGCCGAGCGCGTCGGCATAGAGGGCGGCGTCCGCGAGGTCGCGGCCCTCATCCCAGAAACCAAGATCGCGTCGGTGAGTCATGTCCGGCATCCAGCGAGAAGGGCCGGCCCTCGCGCAAGCCGCGCCAGGGCCGGCAGTCCATTCGAGGGGCTCAGGCGGTCGCAGCAAGGGCCGGCGATTCGTAGTCCGCGCGGCCGCGATGCTTGATTGCGTCCGCCGGAGCCGGCGGCAGCGGGCCATCCGCCGAGAACCGGTCGAGCACGTTCTTCACCAGGGTGGACACGTTGTTCTGGCACTCGTTCCACGGCAGGGAGCCACAGAAGGCGATCGACGAGAAGGCGAAGCACGCACCCCCGTTCGGGGTTTCGTGGAAGGCGATGTCGCCGCGCACGCGCGGGTGGACGGTGCCGTCGAGACCCTGCTGGTTGAAGCCGAAATCCTCCATGACGAGAAGATACGCTTCCGTGTGCCGGCCCGCCGACGTCGCGACGGCGAGCGTGTGGGGCGGAGAGCCGAGCGTGACGTCGACGATGTCGAGCTCAAGGCCGGCGCAGCCGCCGCCGACGAGGCCGAAATTGCCGATCGGCTCATCGTAGGAGATGCCCTCGAAGGCCCAGGCCACACGCGGGTCAAGGCTGTCCGGCGTCCGGCTGTAATAGGTCGAGATGTCGAAGCCTTCATTGGTCATGCCGACGCCGGCGACCGAGTAGAGCGACCGGCCCCGGAAGCGCCACATGCCGCCCAGTTCTCCGGTGCCCTGATGGTAGTACTCGCCCGGTTCGGCGCGCCAGGTGCGGATGCCGGACTCGCAGCGCCGCATCTCGGTGATAACGCCGCGTCCGACATCGTCATAGGCCGGATGGTACGAGTGCACCCAGTACCAGGCATCGGCGCCCATATACATCAGGCGCCCGCCCCGCTGGGTGTAGTTGTGCAGGGCGTCGAGCTGGGTGCCCGAATTGTGCTCGGGATGTGAGCCGGTGATGATGACGTTGTAGTTCTCGAGCCGCGCGAGGCCGTCATAGGTGACGTCTTCGTCGGTAATCACGTCATACTCGTAGCCCATCGTCTCCAGCCAGTAGATCAGATGAAGATCGGCGGGGTATTGCCACGGCGCCTGGGCGAGGAAGTGATCGTATTTCGGCCGGATCGACAGGATCGGACGGAGCCGCGACGACAGGCAGATGCCCGAGCCGTCCGTGTGCGTGTCGTAGATCGAGCCGCCATATTCGCGGTGCTCGGCCAGGAACATGTTCTGGTGCTGCATGATCGGCACGCGATAGACGAACAGCTCGGCGCCGCCGGCGTTGCAGGCCACGTGCTCGTTGGCATAGGCCATGTAGCTGATCGTCGGCACCATGACGGCGATCTTCGACTGCTCCTTGCCGATCTTCGGAACGATCCAGAATGGGATATAGTCCTCATCGCCTTCCGAGGTCGTCAGCTTCAGAGCGTAGAAGCGGCTCTTGATCTGTTCCGGTACGGTCCACTCGACATCCGCCTCCCAGCGGGCGTTGTCGACGTCGTCGTCATGGAAATGGATCGCGCCATATTCCTTCTTCGCGTATTTCCAGTCGAAGTTCTCGCCCGCCCAGTTATAGCCGGTGAGCGCGCGCGTCGGGCAGTTCACCAGCGTCACGTCGAAGCGGTACGGGCCGTTGTCCTTGGCGATGATGGTGTCGATGCCGTCCCAGAAGTCCCAGGCGGCGACGATCAGCGCGGACAGCTCGCCGGTCGGGCCGGAGTTGCGGCGCTCCGTGAGGCCGGGCTGCGCGCCACCCTTCATCTGCTCGATCTCGAAGCGGCTCAGAGCCTTCTTGACGATGCGCGGGCTGTCGATCTTGCCGTTATACTTGCCGGTGAACCAGACGCCGGCGGGAAGCGAAGACTTCCCGAGGGGATCGTCGCTGATCTTCTCGACATAGGCCGCAAGCGCGACCGGCGCCGCGGTATGGACGATCTTCGTCTTGATCGTGGTCTTCACCGGCTCGATGACGGGATCAAGGGCGTAGACGATCAGGGGTTCATGATAGAGCACCGCCTCGCCCGTCTCCGCATCGAAGCTGGCCGCGACGAAATGCCAAGCGTGATCACGGATCGGCACGCCGGTGGTGATCTTGTGCTCGTTGATGCGGAGTTCGACAAAGCCCTCTTCATTGATGAAGAGGCCATAGCCCTTGCCGTCCACCCACTTGGTGACGAGCCCCTGCGCCCCGTGCTTCCAGTAGCGCGGATGGGTCTTCGGCGTGGTCGGCCAGACGTGGCACTGGAGGGTGAAGCTGTCGACATGGAACTGTGGCGCATCCTCGACGTACCCGTAGGATCCACCATGAATGATCTGCTTGCGTCCCTTGTAGGTTCCGTTGGCGTCCGCCGTGATCGGCTTCTCGATGAAGCCGGGACTGCGCGGGTTGGTGTCGCCATTGATCATGTGAACGACTTCGGCGGTGAACTCCGCCGGGCCATCGCAATTCACGTAGAACTTGATCTTGTCGCCGGGATGGACGCCGAACTTGTCAGCGTACCCTGTCAGCCGCATGGCGCACATGTATCGTTTCTCCAATAGTGAAGCTGGCGTCAGACAAGCCGCTCCCGCTCGCGCCCGGAGGGCCGCGAGAACAGAATCTCTGCTGATGCGAAGCTAAAAAGGTTCGACGCGGCAGCGCGTGAAACCCGGCGATCAGGTAACGGGCCAGTTGTCGTCCCGATGCTTCCAGCCTTCCTGGAAGTTTTCGGGCATGCCGGCGGTCTCGGGCAGTTCGTCAAGGCGCATCAGGAAGATGTCGTGCTGGATTTCCTGCTCGCAGGTATAGACCTTGTCGTTGACGAACTCCGGCGGAACCCCGCGGATGCCGGACAGACGACCGATGCGCCATTCGGCATCGACCTTGGTGCAGATGACGATGAGCTTGCCCTTCGGCGACTCTCCGCGCATGCGCAGCAGCACGCGGCGAAGGTCCGGATTCTCATGAACGCCGCCGGTGACGACCGTGGTGTCGCCGGGTGTCTCGCATTTGAGCACCGAGAAGCCGGCAACTCCTTTCATGGAGTCGACGCATTCCCTGTGCTCCTTGATCATGGCTTCCCGCTCGGGCGTGCCCTTCTTCGGAATCGGTATCATCGCCAATTTTCTCCGTCTGGATCGAAGATGTGCCGCTGGGTATCGCGCATCGTCATGACGAGCGGCCCCTGGGCCTTGAATTCGACGCGCTCGGGCGACAGACGCCTCAGTTTAGAATTTGACTGATACTAGACAAAACGTCAATAACTTCTCGAGTTACGTCTAGATATTTTATCGTTTCATCTAGATCGTCATGTGCCGCTCAACCAGATCGTCGGTCATCTCCGACATCGGGCCCTGAGCGACCACGCGGCCATTGTCGACCATGAGGAAGGCATCGCCGAGCTTGCGGGCCACCTTGATGTGCTGCTCGGTCACGATCAGGCTGATGCCGAGTTCCTGGTTGAGCATCCTCAGGATCTCGCCGATCTCGAGGACGATGTTCGGCTGGATGCCCTCGGTCGGCTCGTCGAGCAGCAGGATTTGCGGATCGACCGCGAGCGCGCGGGCGATGGCGAGCTGCTGCTTCTGCCCACCTGACAGAAGGCCGGCGCGACGATCGAGGTTCTCCTTCAGATAGGGAAATATCCGCAGACAGAGTTCCGGGATCTCGCTGGCCTTGTCGGAGCGCGCAAAGGTTCCGAGCAGAATGTTCTCCCGGACGGTAAAGTTGGACAGGATGCCGCGCCCTTGCGGCACATAGCCGAGTCCATAGGTGGCGCGCACATGCGTTGGCTGGCTGCTCAACTCGGTGCCATTTATGCGGATCGCGCCGACGGAGCGATCCGTCAGCCCCATGATGGTGCGCATCAAGGTGGTCTTGCCCACGCCGTTGCGGCCAAGCACGCACAGGCACTGCCCCTTCTCGATCTCGAAGGAGAAATCTTTCAGGATGCGCGTCCCGCCATAATAGGAAGTGACGTTGTCGAAACTCAGCAACGCGCTCATGCCGCCTCCTGCTCGCCGAGATATACGTCCCGCACGCGCCGGTCGGCTTCGATCTCCTGGATCGAGCCCTGAGCGAGCAGCGAACCCATATGCATCACGACAACGACGTCCGCGATCTCGCGGACGAAGCCCATGTCATGCTCAACCACCAGCAACGTCGCGGACTTGCGCAGGTCCTTGAATATCCGCGCGGTCTTCTCGACCTCGCCTTCGGTCATGCCGGCGATCGGCTCGTCCATCAGCAGCAGCCGGGGCTCCTGCATGAGCACCATGCCGATCTCCAGCCACTGGGTCTCGCCGTGGGAGAGAATGCCGGCACGCTCGTTCAGCCGACCCGTCAGGCCGGCGAGGGTGGCGACCTCGTCGAGCTTGGCCTTCAGTCCCGCCTTGTGAAACTTGAACAGGTTGCGGAACGGGTTGGTCTGACGGCTGTAGGCGACCTCCAGGTTCTGCTGCACGGTCATATCGCGGAGCACGGCCGGCACCTGAAACTTGCGGCCAATGCCGGCCCGGGCAATCAGATGCTCGTGCTTCGCGGTGATGTCGTCATTGGCGAACATAACTTTGCCGGATGTCGGTTTGATGCGTCCCGTGATGAGGTCCATCGTCGTGGTCTTGCCGGCACCGTTCGGGCCGACCAGACAGCACACGGTGCCCTCGACGACCTCCATGCTGAAATCGTTGATGACCTTCGTGGCGTCGAAGCTTTTCGACAGATTGCGGATTTCGAGAAGACCGGACATGAAGGCGCTCACTCGGCTGGCATGGGCCTGCCGCCGTCGGGCGCAGGCGAGGAGGTCGGCTCTTTCCGCTCAAACAGGCCGAGCGCCGATTCGACGAGGCTGGCGAGGCCGTTCGGCAGGAACCGGACAACGACGATGAAGAAGCCGCCCAGGATCAGCAGCCAGGTCGCGAGAAACGTGTCGCCGAGATAGCTCTGCGCGCCTTGGATGATGAAAGCGCCGAGGATCGAGCCGATGAGCGAGTGCCGTCCGCCGATGGCCGCCCAGATGACGATCGAAAGGCTGAAGCTGACGTCCATCTGGGCGGGCGAGACATATTGCACCAGCATCACCCAGCAGCAGCCCGCCACCGCCGCGATCAGGCCCGAGATGGTGTAGATCACCGTCTCGTAGCCGGCAACGCTGTAGCCGAGAAAGCGCACGCGCTCGCTGTCGTCGCGGATCGCCTGCGTGACGAGGCCGAAGGAGCTCTGGGTAATGAGCTTGGCCAGAAAGGTGGCGCCCATCAGGAAGCTGAACACGACCCAGTAGGCGGTCGGGCTGTAGGGATCGATCTCCACGCCGGCAAACTGGAAGGCTGAGGGCGGCGTCAGCCCGTTGACGCCGCCGGTATAGGCCTGCCGGTCCAGGATGATGGTGTAGAAGGCCGAGAGCATGGCCAGCGTCATGATGGCGAAGAACGGGCCCGACACACGTGCGCGGAACATGATGCCGCCGAACGCCGCGCAGAACAGGGTCGGCACGGCGACCGCCAGGATGAGCCCGAGCGCCGTGCTCTGGAAAGGCTGCCAGAGCATCGGCAGGTAATCGAGGCTGTTGTTCAGCATGAACGGCGGAATGGGGTTTGATTCCGTCTGGCTCTGCATCTGCATGGTCATCGCCATGCCATAGGCGCCGAGACCGAAGGCTATGCCCTGGCCGAGGTTCAGGATTCCCCCGAAGCCCCAGCAAAGGCTGATCGAAAGCGCCAGCATGCCGTAGACGCCGTAGGTGGCGAACTGGTTCAGCAGGAAGCTGTCGCTCACCATCATCGGGACGATCGCCAGTGCCGCGAAGAACACGACATACACGACCCACTGCGCGATCTTGTTGTGATAGAGGTTGCCCATGTCTCAGAACCGTCCTGACGCTGCGTTGCTGACGACGGCGGCGGTCATCGCCGGGCTCCCGCCTGTGCAAACAGGCCTTGCGGACGAAACCGCAGGAAGATCACGATCAGCACGAAGATGATGAAGCGGGCGAGGGTGTCGTTGGTGAAGAAGGCGAAGACCGACTGGAGTTCGCCCGTCACGCCGCTCGCCACCACGCTTCCGGCCAGGGAGCCGCCGCCGACCACCACCATGAGGAACGCCTGCACGACATAGCTCGCCCCCATGGTGGGCAGGACGATCGCCAGCACGCCAAAGAGCGCCCCCGCGACGCCCGCCAGCCCGGCGCCTAGGGCAAAGGTCAACATGTAGATCCGGCCGGCGTTGATGCCGAACGACGCCGCCATCTCCTTGTTCTGCATCACGGCACGCACCTGGACGCCGTACCGCGTCTTGTAGAAGAGCAGCCACAGCGCGAAGACCAGCAGCGACGTTACCAGCAGAACGACAATGCGGAACGCGGAAATCGACACCGAGCCCAGCATCACGTTGCTCTGGAAGATTTCCGGCACAGCGAGATATTTCGGGTCGCTGCCGAAGATCAGACGAACCCCCTGCATCAGCACCAGCGAGACGCCGTAGGTCGCCAGCAACGTGTCCAGCGGACGGTTGTAGAGATAGCGGATCAGGCCGCGCTCCAGCGCCAGCCCCACCAGGGCAACGATGACAAAGGAGGCCGGCAGGCACAGCAGATAAGGCAGGCCCAGGTAGAATTGCAGCATGTAGGAGCTATAGGCACCAAGCATGATCAACTCGCCATGCGCCATGTTGATGACGCCGGCCGTGCCATAAATGATCGTCAGGCCAAGCGCGGCGATCAACCAGATGCTGGCGATGCTCACGCCGAGAATGAGCGCATTCAGAAGCGAACCCAGATCCATTGAATTGTATCCGTTAAGCCCTTGCGGCCCATCCGCGCGACAGGGCGCGCGCCCAGGCATGAAACACGAGAAGGGCCCTGCGGCGCACAGCGCCGCAGGGCCCGTTCCACGTCAGATGACGCTCTTGCGGATCTTGCCGTCGGGCGCCTTCAGGCCGTCCTTGGTGCAGACGCCGACGTCCGGGTAGATCGAGTACGGGTCGGGGGCGACGTGCTTTTCGGCAGCCTTCACGATCTTGAAGGTGCCATCGGCCTGGCACTGGCCGATCTTCGGCTTCAGCCAGGTGTTGAAGTTGTTCTCGTCGATCCAGATCAGGCCTTCCGGCGAGATATTGTCCTCGACGCGTATGCCGCCCGAATTGTCGCGGATGATGCGCGGGGTGACGTTCTCGAAGCCCACGGCGGCGGCGGCCTTCTCGAAGCCGGCCTTGAACACGTAGGCAGACGTGTAGGTCTCCTCCATGTTGTAGTGGGTCGTACCGTTCTTGCCGTACTTGCTCTTCAGGAAGCTCTCGACGAACTTGTGGTTGGTCGGGGTGTCGAGCGACTGGAAATAGGGCGCGGACAGGAAGTGGCCGGCGCCGAATTCCGCGCCCATGGCGCGCGTTTCGATCTCGCCGGTGGTCAGCGAGGCGATCGGCATCTTGTCGACCTTGAAGCCTTCCTGCTTGAACTGCTTGTGGAAGGCGATGTCGGACGCGCCGACCACCGTCGAGAAGATGAAGTCCGGGTTGGCTTCGCGAATCTTGTTCAGCACCGGCCCGAATTCCGAGCTTCCGAGCGGAATGTATTCTTCACCCAACAGCTCGCCGCCGGCCTTCTCCAGCCAGACCTTGGCGTTCTTGTTCGATTCCTTCGGCCACACGTAGTTCGAGCCCACGAAGAACACGCGCTTGCCGAACTGCTGCACCATGAAGGGGATGAGGTCCTGCGAATGCTGGTTGGCGAGCGGACCGGTGCAGATCGTGTTCTGGGTGCATTCCGCGCCCTCGTAGCAGGTGGGGTAATACAGCAGGTGGTCGCGCTGCATCACCGTCGGCAGGATCGCCTTGCGGCTCGCCGACGTGTAGCAGCCAAACAGCGCGATGACCTTGTCGCGCAGGATGAGTTCCTTGGCCTTCTCGGAATAGACGGCGAAGTCGGACTTCGCGTCGACGATCACCGGCTCGATCGGCACGCCGGCCACGCCGCCCGCCTTGTTGATCTCGTCGATGGCGTACTGCATGACGAGCGTGGAATCCTCCTCCGGGACGGCGAGCGAACCGGTGAGCGAGAACAGGAGCCCGACCTTGATCGGCTCACCCTTCTTCAGGGTCGCCCCCCAGGCTTCGCCGGACTTGGGCAGCCAAAGATGAGGCATAGCAAGAGCTGCAGAAGCGGCGACGGTCGTCTTGAGTATGTTGCGGCGCGTGATCTTCATAGTTGCGACCCTTCGGACATCCCGTGTTGAATGGGCATTTCATCTACTCGTCCGGGCGCTTTATTCGCCACTAGACCAATTATCTAGATGATAAGTTAAGGCCCGAAGCTCCGTCAATGGTTTTTCGTTAGAGTGATGAAAGTTTCTTGTGGCGATTAAAAACTGCCTGCGCTGACGTCAATATGGCGGTCAAAAACTGGACAAGCGCCTTGATATTAAGCGACTTCTGGCATGCGTGCCCCTCCCCGCCCATCTTCCCCCGCGTACCCTTGGACCGCGTGCGATTTCCGCCAAGAAGCGCCCTGCCCGCCGCAGTGGGAGCCTCAATATCGCCCTCGCTTGGTCGTGCGAAAGCTAGATGTTTCGTCGATGCTGCTCCTGATTGATAAGGCGGCTCCGCGCTCTTTCGCTAGCGCAATTGCGTCAAACCCCTTTAAATAATGTCGCAATCGTGACAGAAGGAGCTTATCTAAGATTGTGCGTACGCAGGCTCGATTGACGCTGTTTCGCGTCCGAGGGCGTCGACGACCGTCGGAAGCAGCGATCGCTGACCATATGAAGATCCTCATCGCCGATGACCATTGGGTGGTCCGTCAATCGCTGAAGCAGGTCATGCGGCGCCTGCGTCAGAAGCTCGAGATCTTTGAAGCGGAAACCTTCGACGAGACCGCGGCGCTGCTCGTCAAGCACCCTGATATCGATCTCGTGCTGATCGATCTGGTCATGCCCGGCTTCGATGCCTTCGACGGCCTGCACAAGCTGCGGACGAATTTTCCGGATGTGCCGGTGGTGGTGGTTTCCGTCCATGAGGATGTCGACCACGTGCTGCGCTCCGTGGAGCAAGGCGTCATCGGCTATGTGCCGAAATCCGCTGGCGGCTCCGAGATCGAACGCGCGCTGGAACGGGTGCTGGCCGGCGAGGTGAGCTTCCCCCGCCGGATCATCGAACGCTCCGCCGGCAGCAGCACGTCGAAGCCCGCCGCCAAGCCGGCTCCCGCGATAGCCGCGAACCCGACGCCAGCCGCGCCGACCGACGAGCCGCGCGACGAACTCGACCTGCTGACCCCCCGCGAGCGTGACGTGCTCGGCTTGCTCGGCCGCGGCTACTCGGTGAAGCGGATCGCGGAGGAGTTCGAGCTCAGCAGCCAGACGGTGCGCGTGCATCTGGGAAATGCCATGCGCAAGCTCAACATCCGGGACCGGTCCGCCGCCGTGCACTATGCCATTGGACGCTTCAACGCGGGGGAGTCCGCCTGACGTGACCGACGCGCCTGCTTCTGCCGGATCGGAGCACCTCAGCGAGATTTTCGCCGGATTGGACATCGCTCCCTTCGGCGTCCTGATCTGGTCCTGCGAGCGGCGGTTGGTCTATGTGAATGATCGCTTCCGGCGGAGTTGGGATCTGCCGGCGCAGATCGGCATGAGTTTCGAGGCGTTCATCGCCACCATGGCGCATTCGAGCGAATGCGTGCTGCCGATCGACGCCGAGGCGTGGGAGCGCCAGCAGATTGCGTCGTTCGGCATGGAGCGCAGCGAGGACTATCTTTTTGCCACCGGCAGCGCGCTCAATCTGACGCAGGCACCGATGGCGTCCGGCGGCATGACCATGACCTTTTCGGATGTTACCGCCGTCAAGAGCAATGAGCGTGCGCTCCAGCTCGCCAAGGAAACCGCGGAGGCAACGGACGAGGCCAAATCGCGATTTCTGCGGGCGGCAAACCATGATCTGCGCCAGCCGCTCGCATCACTGAAGATCCTCATTTACAACTGCATCCGCGAGGAGGATGCCGAGCATCGCTCCGACATGCTGCATGCCATGGGGATCGCCACCTCCATCATGGAGGATCTGCTCGGGGCGCTTCTCCAGATCGGGCAGCTCGATGCCGGCCGCGTGGAGCCGCGCATCACCTCGTTCCAGCTGTCGCAGCTGTTCGAGCGCCTCGACGTCCAGTTTCGCCATCAGGCGCGCGAGAAGGGGCTTCGCCTCGTGTTCGTCCCGCCGCGCGGCACGATCGCGACCGACCGGGCCCTGCTCGAACGCATCTTGAGCAATTTCGTCGCCAATGCCGTTCGCTTCACCGAGGTCGGCGGCATCGTCGTTGGCTGCCGGCGCGAGGCGAACGGCCTGCGGATCGAGGTGGTGGATACGGGGCGCGGCATCCGCGAGGAAGACCGCGAACGCGTGTTCGACGAGTTCTTCCGGGCGGAAGAGCAGCGCGCGCAGAAGAGCGGCCTCGGCCTCGGCCTCAATATCGTCAAGCGCCTGGCCGACCTGCTCGAGCTTCCCATCCGCCTGCGCTCGGAAGTCGGGCGGGGGTCGATATTCTCGGTCACGGTCCCGATGGGAAACATCTGGCACAGCGAGGCGAATGACGTCGAGATCAGCGAGACCGTCGCGGGCGAGTTCGTCGGCACGCCTGTCATCCTGGTCGAGGATGACGACATCCTGCGACAGACCATGACCCAGCTGCTTCAGCGCTGGGGCATCGACGTGCACGCAGCGGCGGACGAGGCGGAAGCCATTCGGCTGATCGAAAGCGGCGTATCGCCTCGATTGATCGTGGCTGACTATAATCTCAAGGCGCGCATGGGCGTCGACGTGGTCGAGAGGTTGCGGGGAGCGATCGGTGCCGAGGTGCCGGCGATGATCGTGACGGCCGACGCCGAACCCCGCGTCATCGAGTGCATCCGCACGGCCGGATTGCCCGTGCTGGTCAAGCCGGTCAGCCCGCCGCGGCTGCGCGTGCTGATGCACAATCTGTTGTTCGAGCCTTCGCTGGTGAATGTCGGCGAACCGACAGCCGTCCAGCCCAGGAGAAGCCTCACGTGACCGAGCGCAATGAGCCTGTGCCCATCGGCAGCATGGTGCCGCTCACCGGCCCGTCGGCGGCGGACGGTGCGGAGTTCCGCAAGGGCATGATTCTCGCCGTCGAGGAGCTCAATGCCCGGGGCGGGCTGCTCGGCCGGCCGATACAGCCGATCTTCGCCGACACCTGTCGCCAGACGGCGGAGGAAGTCGTCAGTGCCGCGCGATGGCTGATCGAGAAGCACAAAGTCCACGCGATCATCAATGGCTACAACATCGGGCCGCAGAATTCCGAGTACGAGCCGATCGCCGACGCCGGGATCATCTACGTCCATTCGAATACGCTGTTGCAGCACCATGACACGGTCATGAGCGACCCGGATCGCTATTTTGGCTGCTTCATGGCGGATCCGGCCGATTACTGGTACGGGCCCGGATTCATCAAGTTCATTTCCTGGCTACGCGACACCGGCCAGTGGACGCCGCAATCCGATCGGATCGCCATCATCTCCGGCTCCAAGCCCTACAGCATCGTCATTGCCAATGCCATGGCGAAGACGGCGGCCGATTTCGGCTGGCGGGTGGCCTTCGGGCCGAAGATCGTGCAGACGCCGACGCACCACTGGCGCGATGTGCTCGACGAAGTGCGCTCCGCCAATCCCGCCGTGCTCGCGAACACGCACTTCTATGCGGTCGACCTGGCGCATTTCCAGCGGCAGTTCCGGGCCAACCCTATGGATTGCATCGTCTATCTGCAATACGGCGCAATGCACCGCACCTTCAACGACATTGCCCAGGAGGCGAGCGACGGGGTCATCGTCTCCTCGGTGATCGGTCTTCTGCGCGACGAAATGGGCAAGCGCTTCGAGGCCCGCTACAATGCGCGCTTCGGCGAGGGCTCGACAGCCACGATTGGCTGCCAGTCCTACAGCAACATGCATCATTACGCCGTGGCGGCCGCCATGGCGGGCGGCTCTGGTCCGCCGGGCGATTTCGAGCAGAACCGCAAGGTCGCCTTCGCCCTAAAGGGCATGATCTACCGCAGTGTCCACGGCACGATCCGCTATCATCCCGACTGGCAAGCGGTTGTTCCCTATCCCGTCGTGACACACGATCCTTCGCTCGGGATGCCGCACATATTCTACCAGATCCAGGACTTCCGGAAGTCGCTCTCCATGATCGCTCCGGAGCCTTACAATACAGAACGGTTCATCTATCCGCCCTGGATGAGCGGCCGGACAACAACTGCGAAGCCGGCAACGTCCCAAAATCCACGCGGTCTCATCGGTCTTTGAGGCGCCGGTGGCAGAGCGCTGGGAGGGCCTGTGCCGTTCGCTTGGCATCATGATGCCTCACCGCGGGAGCGCTGGAATGTTTAGGGTGCGACGCGATACCTGTTGCAAACGTCTAGATATATGTTTCAACTAGACGTCTTGTGCAGATCGCACTTTCCATTCCCCGAACAACCGATCCAGGCACCGTGAGCGTACCCTCCCTTCCACTGCGCAATCCCGACGCGGTCGCCCGCTTCCATAGCCTGTTCGACGCCTTCGCGGCCTGCGGCGCGACAGATGCCGGCGGCGTTGACCGGCTATGCGCCAGCGGGGCCGATGGCGAAGCGCGCGCGGTGTTCGAGGCCGCTGTGCGGCACGCGGGCGGCACGGTGAGCATCGACGCCGTCGGCAACCAGTACGGATTGTTTTCACTGGCTTCGGAAGACGACGCTGCGCTCGTGATGTTCGGCTCCCATCTCGACAGCCAGCCGCGCGGCGGGCGCTTCGATGGTGCGCTCGGCGTGGCGGCCGCCCTCGCCGTCGGCGATGCCCTGGCGGCCGCGAAACAGGCGGGCGAGGAATTCTCGGCCGATTTCTGCGCCGTGAACTGGACGAACGAGGAGGGTGCCCGGTTTCGCCCGAGCCTGCTCGGCAGCGGCTTCTTTGCCGGGCGGCATGATGCGGCCTATGCCCTTGCCCGCACCGACGACTCCGGTATCCCGCTGAGGCAGGCGCTCGAGTCGATCGGTCAGCGCGGCGGCGACGCTCCACCGAAGACTCCCGCCTGCTATCTCGAACTCCATGTCGAGCAGGGCGTGGCGCTGGAGCAGGCCGGCGCGACGATCGGCATCGTCTGCCGCAACTGGGGGGCCTGCAAGTTCGAGGTGCGCTTTGACGGCGAGCAGACCCATACCGGTCCAAGCCCGATGAAGCGCCGGCGCGACGCATTGCTGGCGGCAGCCTATCTGATCGCGGAGACCCGTGCGATCGCTGACCGATGGCCTGGCGCCGTGCACGCCTCGGTCGGCCGCCTCGTCGTGCTGCCGAACTCTTCGAATGTCGTTCCAAGCGAGGTCAGCCTGTCTGTCGAGATCCGCGCGGCGGATGACGGCATCCTGCGCCAGGCCGGCGAACTCGGCGCCGAAGCCGTTCGCAGCGCGGCGGAGCGCGCCGGAGTGACTGTCGGTGTGTTTGAACGCGCCGAGCGGATGGCACGGCCGATGCCGCGCAATGTGCGCGACCTTGCCACCGTCTGTGCCGATGCTCTGGGCCTGTCGCACATCGATGTGGATACGGTAGCCGGTCACGACGCCATCAGCCTGCTCGGAATCTGTCCGACCGGCCTGGTCTTCGTCCCGAGCGTGGACGGCATCGCTCATAACGAACGCGAATACACGGCACCCGACGATCTTGAAGCAGGCTTTCAGCTCCTTCTGGAGGCGGCGGCGCGCCTGTGCCGGTCGGGCGGATCGGTGGAACGGGCCATGACGAATGGAGCCGCGGATGAGCGCGATGATCGTATCCACCCTCCCCTTTGAGGTTCGCGTCGAAGCCGCGCTCGCGCGCCTGCCCACCTTGGCCAGCCGTGTCCGCTCCCATGCTCTAGCCGCCGCCCCGGTCGCCTCGCCGATGCACCGCGGCGTCGCTTCGGACGGCGTTCGGCTCGACCTCGTCGACGGGTCCAGCGTGTTCCTGAAAATCCGGCACGATGATTGTGCCGCCGACATTACTCCCCACGCCGCCGAAGCCGCCCGGAAGGCCGCGTGCGTGGGGGTTGCCCCGGATGTCATCGCCGAGGCCGACGGCGTCCTTGCGCTCGCCTTCCTCGGCCCGCCCTGGCGGTATGCCCGCGTGGGTGATCTTCAGGACGCGAAGCTTCTCGGCAAGGCCCTGACAGCGAAGAAAAGCCTGCACGTCGAAGGGCCGATCGGCCATCGCTTCGACCCTTTCGCGCGGATCCAGGCCCTCTTCGTGGAGGTCGTCGCTTCAGGCGCCTCTCTGCCCGACGATACGGATCGCTTGGTCGCAACCTGCGCTCTGATCGGACAGGCGATTCAGGCAGCTGGAATCGACCTGACCTTTTGCCACAATGACGGAGTGGCCTCGAACATCATGGTCGATCCCGAAACAGGGGATGTTCGGCTCGTTGATTTCGATCTGGCTGGCGACAATGATCCCTGGTTCGACGTCGGAGCGTCGATCAACGAGGTCTGCCGATTCGAGGCGGATGAGCGTGCCGCGATCCAAGCCTATGCAGGGGTTTGCGAGGAGCGCGTGCTGAACCGATGCCGCCTCTACGGCATCGTGGACGACACCATGTGGGGCCTGTGGGGCCTTGCGCGTGCGGTCGCCACACACAGACGCGGCATCGAATTTCATAAATACGGAACCTGGCGTCTGTCGCATGCGCACGCAAACGTCGCGTCGCGAGGCTTCGAGACCTGGCTCCGCCGGCTTTAGGCACGCGAAGGAGAAGGCCGCGATGTCCTGGAAGACTCTTGGCGCGGCGGAAACAGCCGCCGAGCTCGAACTGGAAGCCATCCTCGCCCAGACGCCGCGATGGAGCGGGCGGACCTTGCGCTATCGGCCCGTTGCCGGCGGCATCAGCAACGCCAACTGGCGGATCGACGAGGGAGGCGAGCGCGATTATTTCCTCAAGGCGCCGGGGCGCGGCACGGAGATGTTCATCGACCGGACAGCCGCCCATGAGGCGAGTTGCCGAGCGCATGCCAGCGGCTTTGGCGTGGAGGCCGTCGACTTCCTCCCCGAATTGGGCGTCGAGATATTCGCCTTTGTCGAGGGTTTTCGCGCCTCGTCGAATCTCGACTTCCTGCGTCCTACGGTCCGTCGCAACGCGGTGCGCGCCCTGCGGGCCTTTAACGACAGCACGCCGCTCGGGCTCACCAAGACCATATTCGACATGATCGAGGAACATGTGGTGCAGGCTCTGGGCGTCCAGGGCCGGCTGCCTGCCGACCAGCCATTCCTGATGCGCCGCTGCGCCGAGGCCAAGGCAGCGCTCAGTGCTTCGGGACTCGATCTCGTGCCGTGCATGAACGACACGCTCGCCGGCAACTTCATGATCGACGAGACCGACGACGTGCTGATCGTCGATTTTGAATATGCGTCGAACAACGAGCGTGCCTATGAACTCGCCGGCTGGTTCGATGAAATGGCATTTCCCAGGGAAATCGAACGGGAAATGATCGAGGAATATTTTGGACGCGTAACCCGGCCGATCGAAGCGCGTATCAACGTGCTCAAGGGTCTCGCGGATCTCAAATGGTCGACATGGGCCATGATTCAGGAAGCTGTTTCCAGCCTCGACTTCGATTTTCACAAATATGGAATGTGGAAATACATGCGGGCACGAAACCAGTTTCACCACCCTGACTGGAACACCTGGCTAAGACGGCTCTGAAAGGTGGCCCGCGCTCCGCTGGATTGGTCACGGACCGACCCGGCCGAAGCCGCAGGTGTATCTGAACCACCCCTCGCCCGACGAGCAGCCGAAGACGGGCATTAGGCGGCCGCCGCGGTGCCGTGTCTCCACAGCGCGATCCGCGGTTCGATGGCGGGGAATTCGTCGTCTGCCGACGGGATCGGCAAGGCGTCGGCGGGGTGAGATCAGAGGCGGTAGAGGATCTGGTCGGTCCAGAAGCGCTCGAGCCGTTGCAGTGCCCTGTTGATCACCTGGAAATCCTGCGAGCCGATGCCGCCGATCTGCTCGATGGTGGCGATGTGCTTGGCGTAGAGGGAGCCGACGATGTCGCGCACCTCCTCGCCCTTGGGCGTAAGGCTGATGCGCACCGCCCTCCGGTCGACCCGCGAGCGCTGGTGGTCGAGATAGCCGGTCTCCACCAGCTTCTTGAGATTGTAGGAGACATTGGCACCGAGATAATAGCCGCGCGTGCGCAGCTCCCCGGCCGTCAGCTCGGAGTCGCCGATATTGAACAGCAGCAGCGCCTGCACCGGGTTGACGTCCGAACGACCGCGCCGGTCGAACTCGTCCTTCACCACGTCGAGCAGACGGCGGTGCAGCCGCTCAACCAGCGTCAACGCCTCGTGATACAGCGGCGTGATCGCGTCCTGCGACGTCTCGTCGGGTACGGGCACCAAGGCCCGCGCTGCGCTTCTCATGTTCGACACCCCGGCTCAACGTCATGGGGATTTTCTCCCTCTGTGTCGTTCCATATTCGGGGGCGCGTCTGAAAGTCCGTTTAAGCGGAAGGATGAATCGAATCGAAACGCTTATGCCTTACAAAGGGTTAAGCGTCGATCAGCGTTCAGCTTCGCGTCCGGCCTTGTAGGTCAGCCAGGCGTAGACGGCGACCAGCACCGTCTCGACCGCGGCGACGATCAGCAGCCGGCCAACGCCTTCCGGTGCGGAAGCGTTGATGAGGATCTGCACCATGGCGGTGACGAGCCAGAGCACCACGCCCCATGCCGCGCCGAGCCAGAGGCCGACCGCCGCGACCGGGTTCATGATCGCCGCCCAGATCACCGCGGACTGCGCGGCGAGCGACAGCATTTCAAAACGGCTGGTCTGGCCGTCCCAGACGCCGCAGATCAGCGTCCAGCTATAGACCGTCTTCAGCAGCAGGAAGCCGGCCAGCATGCGAAGGTACAGCAGCACCCGCCGCTGCCAGGGCGGCATGGCGGCGCCGGCGGGGCCGAGGGTGGCGTCGATCGGATCGTAGGGCGTGCTCATCGCGCTTGCATAACCGAAAAACCCCTCAGGTCAGCACCAAATCGTCCGGCAGCGGCTCGTCGAACAGCGCGGCGATGGCGGCCGGGTCGACCTCGTCGAGATCCGCCGGCTGCCAATGCGGGCTCATGTCCTTGTCCACCAGCACCGCGCGCACGCCTTCATAAAAGTCGTGCTGGGCGAGCAGCCGCGACACCACGCGGAACTCGAGCACAAGACAGCCGGCGAGGTCGTGGGCGAGCCCCCGGCGCATCTGCTCGAAGGCGATGTGCACGCTGGTCGGCGAGGCGCGGCGAATGGTTTCGGCCTGCTTGCGGGCGAATTCGCCTTCCACGCCGTCGAGGCCGGCGGCATGATCGAGCGCCGCCATCACGGCCGCGACGCTGCCGCCGGCGAATATGCGGTCGATGGTCGGGAACAGCGGCCCCAGCGGCGGGGCGTGCGGCGTCACGGCGAATCGCGCCAGCGTCGGCTCCACCTCGTCGCCGGCGGCGAAGGCCGCGACGAGGTCCGACCAACGCTCAACCGGCACGTGGTGGGTATAGAGTCCCAGTGCCATCGCATCCGCCATGCCGATGCGGGCGCCGGTCATGGCGAGCCAGGTTCCGCGCCAGCCCGGCAGGCGAGGCAGCACATAGGTGCCGCCGACATCGGGAAACAGGCCGATCGCCACTTCCGGCATCGCGAAGCCGAGCCCCTCTCCGGCGATGCGGTAGCGGGCATGGCCGGACACGCCGAAACCGCCGCCGAAGCACAGCCCGTCGACCAGCGCGACGAAGGGCTTGGGATAGCGCGAGATCAGATGGTTGAGCGGGTATTCGTCGCGCCAGAAGCTGCGCGCCTCCGCCTCCCGGCCGGCGCGGCCGAGATCGTGCATCGCCCGCACGTCGCCGCCAACGCAGAAGGCCCGCTCATGTGCCGAGCGCAGCACGACGGTGGCGACGGCGGGGTCGTCGATCCAGGCATCGAGCGTGGCGCGCATGGCCCGCAGCATTGCATGGTCGATGGCGTTCAGTGCCTTGAGGCGATCGAGCGTGATGATTCCCGCCGCTCCGGAAACCTCGAAGCGGACGCCGATCGGCTGCGTCGTCATTCATGCCCTCCAAGCCGGCGCGGCCTTACCCGGCCGCGTCAACATGACCTGCGACATATTTCGCGCGATTACGCAATCCTCCGGGTGAATATGTCGCTTCGAAGTCTTTATGACGTTATAAGTGTTCGAAACTGGCTTCGAAGAGTGCGCCATGCCCATTCCCTTCGCCCGCCCGCGTCCCGTGGAACTCGAGCCCGCCGGCCGCTCCGATGCTGCCACGCGCCTCGACATCGCCCACCGGCCCCGGCGCAACCGCAAGTCCGAATGGACCCGCCGGCTGACGCGCGAAAACACGCTGACCGCCGCCGACCTGATCTGGCCGATTTTCGTCATGGACGGCAGCGAGGCCCGCACGCCCGTCGGCTCCATGCCCGGCGTCGAGCGCCTGTCGATCGACCAGGCGGTGCGCGAGGCCGAACGGGCCGCCGGCCTCGGCATTCCGGCTTTGGCGCTGTTCCCCTATACCGACCCAGACCTGCGCAGCGCCGACGGGCGCGAGGCATTGAACCGCGACAACCTCGTGTGCCGCGCGCTGCGCGCCATCAAGGATGCCGTGCCGCATATCGGTCTCATCACCGACGTGGCGCTCGATCCCTATACCAGCCACGGCCATGACGGGCTGCTCGCGGCGGACGGCCGCATCCTCAACGACGAGACGGTGGCGGTGCTGGTCGAGCAGGCGCTGGTGCAGGCCGATGCCGGCGCCGACGTCATCGCGCCCTCCGACATGATGGATGGCCGCGTCGGCGCCATCCGTCGCGCCCTCGACACGCAAGGCCATCTCGACGCGCAGATCCTCGCCTACAGCGCCAAATACGCCTCCGCCTTCTACGGGCCCTTCCGTGACGCGGTCGGCTCCACCGGCTGCCTGAAGGGCGACAAGCGCACCTACCAGATGGACCCCGCCAACGGCGCCGAAGCGCTGCGCGAAGCCGCCCTCGACATCGAGGAAGGCGCGGACATGCTGATGGTGAAGCCCGGCCTGCCCTATCTCGATATCGTCTGGCGGCTGAAGGACGCATTCGGCCTACCGACCTTCGCCTATCAGGTGTCCGGCGAATACGCGATGATCGAGGCGGCGGCGCGCAATGGCTGGCTCGACGGCGACAAGGCGATGATGGAAAGCCTGATGGCCTTCAAGCGCGCCGGTGCCGACGGCGTGCTGACCTATTTCGCTCCCCGCGTCGCCGAGAAGCTCGCTCGCGAAGCCTGACCGTCGCCGGGCCGGCCCGCGTGCCCATAGATGGCCGGTCCATGCGTCTGCTGCTTGCTCTCGCCGCGCTGTGCCTGTGCCTGCTCATGTCGGCCTGCGGCTCGATCATAGATGCCGACCAGGCGCGCATCTGTCGCGGCTTGGCGCCGGCCTTGCACGACGCAGACGCACTGATCGAGGAGGCGGCACTGACACCGGTGCCGGGCGCCGCCGCCATCAAGCTGTCCTATCGGGTGCGCTCTGCGGCCCGCACGCGCCCGCACTGGATCATCTGCACCTTTGCCGGCCAAACCGGCGTCGCCCGCGCCACGCTGATCGCCGTCGACACCGACGCCGGGCCGCTGAGCGACGTCCGGCTCTATATCCTCAAGCGGTGGTGGCTGGCCGACATAACGTATGCTCCCGTTGCGGAAGCGGCGCTGCAGCTGTCGCCACGCGTGGCCTACTGGCTCCAGCAGGCCGTCAACGGCACGGCGCTGGCCGGCATCTACGGCCTCGTCGCGACAGGCTTCGCGCTGGTGCATGGCCTGTTCGGCCGCATCAATCTCGCTTTCGGCGAGATCGCGGTCGCCGGCGGGGTCTACATGCTGATCGCGGTGGAACTGGCGAGCCTTGCCGGGCGGCTGGGGCCGCTTGACCTGCTGCTGGCGCTCGCCGCCGGCCTCGCGGCAGCGATGACGCTGGGCTGGATCACCGGGCGCTACGTCGTTCTCCCGCTGACCTCCTCGTCCTCCTCGCCGCAATCCGTGCTGATCGGCACCATTGCCGTCGCGGTGGTGTTGGGAGAGGCGGCGCGCATCACGGCGCCGCTGCGGGTCAACTGGCTGCCGCCGCTGTTGAACCTGCCCATCCCGCTCGCCGGCCAGTCCGGCTTCGTTGCCACGGTGACCGCCGCGCAGCTCCTCGCCGCCGGCATGAGCCTATGCGGGGCCTCGACGCTACTCGGCCTCATGGCCTTCACTCGTTTCGGCCGCGCCTGGCGGGCCTATGCCGACGATCCGCTGATGGCGGCGCTCATCGGTGTCCGGGTTCCGGCG
The DNA here is from genome assembly GCF_058809335.1 of Ancylobacter sp. GW821-FHT10E12. Classification (NCBI taxonomy): domain Bacteria; kingdom Pseudomonadati; phylum Pseudomonadota; class Alphaproteobacteria; order Hyphomicrobiales; family Xanthobacteraceae; genus Ancylobacter; species Ancylobacter sp. GW821-FHT10E12. The sequence continues at coordinate 137,650 of NZ_JBXASN010000009.1, forward strand.
CTGCGGAGCGGTACGTTTCTGGTGGCGGGAGCCGCCGCGGGGCTGGCCGGTGCGGTCAGCGTCGTCGCCTATGGCACCGTCCAGCCGGGCGAAGGGCTGGCGATTACGCTCAAAGCCTTGATTTCGGCGATCATTGGCGGCATTGGCTCTGTGCCGGGTGCTTTTCTCGGCGCACTGCTGGTCGCCGCCGTCGAAATCGTGTGGTCGGCGACCTTCGATATCGTCTATCGCGATCTCGTCATCTATGCCCTTCTGGCTTTCTTCCTCGTGCTGAGGCCAGGCGGGCTCCTCAATAATGCGGCCACGCGGCCGCGCGAATTCTGAGTGGTTCCATGACCCTTCCCGTAACTCCCGCCGACGTCGCCGCAGCTCGCCATGTGCTGACCGGCGCGGTGCTGCGCACGCCCACGCTGCCGGCGCCGCGCCTGTCGGCGATTACGGGCGCGCATGTCTTCGTCAAATACGAGAATCTGCAGGTCACCGCGAGCTTCAAGGAGCGCGGCGCGCTGGTGAAGCTCGCCAGCCTCAGCGCCGAGGAGCGCGCCCATGGCGTCGTCGCCATGTCGGCCGGCAACCATGCGCAGGCGGTGGCCTATCACGCCGCCCGCCTCGGCATCCGTGCCACCATCGTCATGCCGAAATTCACCCCCATCGTGAAAGTGGCGGCGACCGAGGCCCATGGCGCCCGCGTGGTGCTGCACGGCGAGACCGTGGCCGATGCCAGCGTCGAGGCTGACCGCATCTCGCGGGAGGAGAACCTCGTCTGGGTGCACCCCTATGACGACCGCCACGTCATTGCCGGCCAGGGCTCCATCGCCGCCGAGATGCTGGAGGACGCGCCGGATCTCGACGTGATGCTGGTGCCGATCGGCGGCGGCGGCCTCATCTCCGGCATGGCGGTGGCGGCGCGGCATATCCGCCCCGATATCGAGCTGGTCGGCGTCGAGACGACGCTCTATCCCGCAATGTGGAACGCGCTCCACCAGCAGAACCTGCCCTGCGAGGGCACGACGCTGGCGGAAGGCATCGCGGTGAAGAATGTCGGCGTGCTGACGCGCGAGATCGTCTCGGCGCTGGTCTCCGATGTGGTGCTGGTCGACGAGCCCACCTTCGAGCGGGCGGTGAATCTGTTCCTCACCCAGCAGAAGACGCTGGCGGAGGGCGCCGGCGCCGGCGGCCTCGCCGCGCTGCTCGCCGAACCGGAGCGGTATCGCGGCCGCAATGTCGGCCTCGTGGTGTCCGGCGGCAATATCGACCCGCGCACCGTCGCCTCGATCATGCTGCGCGAGCTGGAACGCGAAGAGCGCATCGTCTCCTTCCGCTTCTCCATGCTCGACCGGCCGGGCGAGCTCGGCATCATCTCGACCCTGCTCGGCAGTCTCGGCGCCAACATCCTCGAGGTGGAGCACAAGCGCCACTTCCTCGACGTTCACGCCAAGGGCGCCCGGCTCGACGTCACGGTGGAGACCCGCGACCGCAGCCACGCCGAGAACGTGCACCGCGCCCTTATTGCCGAAGGCATGGACGTGGCGCGCATCGACTGGCAGTCCGGTAGCTGACCTCCGCGAGGCGGCTCTTGCCGCACGGTTCGGCGAAGGCCATCTGAAAGGGATCGATCCGGGAGAACGCCATGTCCGATCCCTTCACCATGGGCGGCTCCGCCGTGCCCAGGCCCTATGCCTATGACCCGCTCACCGAACCGGAATATTTCCGCGGCGTGCTGTGGAGGCGCCTCATCGCCTTCCTGATCGACGCCTTCATCGTCTGCGCCCCGATCGGGGTCGCGGCGCTGGTGATCTTCGTGTCGGGTTTCGTGACCTTCGGCCTCGGTTGGCTGCTGTTCGGCATGCTGAGCCCGGCCTTCGTGATCTGGGCGCTGGTCTATAGCGGGCTGACGCTCGGCGGACGCGAATCGGCCACGGTCGGCATGCGCGTCATGGAGATCGAGATGCGGCTCTGGTACGGCGCGCCGATGTATTCGCTGCTCGCCGTGCTCAGCGTCGTGCTGTTCTGGGTGTCGCTCAGCGTCCTGACCCCGCTGGTCCTGATCGTCGGCCTGCTCAACAGCCGCAAGCGTTTGCTGCATGACCTGCTGCTGGGCACCGTGGTCACCAACAGCGAAGCCCGCGCCGCTTCCCTGCGCCGACGGTGACACTTTTACGCGATACGCATTTCTGCCTTTGACGCGGAGGCCGGCCCGCGCGATCCTTCTATCAGTCGGACATTGAAAGACCCGTGACGGAACATCCTCGCGATACGCCGCAATTCTATCTGACGGCTCCCTCGCCGTGCCCCTATCTGCCGGGGCGCGAGGAACGTAAGGTGTTTACCCATCTGGTAGGCGAGCGGGCGACCCAGCTCAACGATGTGCTCACCCATGGCGGCTTTCGCCGCAGCCAGTCGATCGCCTATCGCCCCGCCTGCGAACAGTGCCGCGCCTGTGTCTCCGTGCGTGTCTGCGTCGACGATTTTCATGAATCGCGGCGTTTTCGCCGGGTCCGGCAGGCCAATGCCGACCTGATCGGCGACATGCGGGCGGCGGTGCCGACCGCCGAGCAATATTCGCTGTTCCGCGCCTATCTCGACAGCCGCCATGGCGACGGCGGCATGGCGGACATGACGGTGCTTGACTACGCGATGATGGTCGAGGACAGCCATGTGCGCACCCGCCTCGTCGAATATCGCCGGCGCGGGCCGGACACCGCCATCCATGGCCACGGACAGGGTTCGCTCTACGCGGTGGCGCTCACCGACATCCTCGCCGATGGCCTGTCCATGGTCTACTCGTTCTACGAGCCGGACGAGGCCGCCCGCTCCATCGGCACCTTCGTCATCCTCGACCATATCGCAAAGGCCAAGGCGCTCGGCCTGCCCTATGTCTATCTCGGCTATTGGGTCGATGGCTCGGCCAAGATGGGCTACAAGCGCCAGTTCCTGCCGCAGGAACGGTTGACCGCCCATGGCTGGGAGCGGGTCGACCAGGTTCAGGCCTAATCGGCCGTGATTATATTAGCCGGCAACATTATTCCTTGATGGACGAACCGTCACGTACTCAACCCTTCGTGCCGTTCAAAATCGATTATTGCGCGGAAATCCCTTAGGCGGCAAACGACCGGTGCCCGCGCGTTCGCCACGCCATTCGGTCAGATCGGTCACCGTCCAGGTGCGGTTGGACGTGTCGAGCCAGGTAAGGCCGTCGGCGAGGGCGAACACCTTGATGTCCGACATCTCGCCGTCCTTGTAGCGCTGGAGGCGCACGCCGCGCCCGCGCACCATTTCCGGCACCTGCGACAGCGGGAACACCAGCAGCTTGCGGTTCTCGCCGATCACCGCGACGCTGTCGCCGGACGCCACCACGAGCCGGCAGGCTTCCTGCCCGTCGACGCCCAGAACCTGCTTGCCCTTGCGGGTATTGGCGAGGCAGTCGTCCTCGGCGACCAGGAAGCCCCTGCCCTCCTTCGCCGCCACCAGCAGCTTGCGCCCACCCTGGTAGACGATGACGTCGACGATATCGGCCTCCTGCTCGAGGTCGATCGACAGGCGCAACGGCTCGCCATGTCCGCGGCCGCCCGGCAGCTTGGAGGCATCCAGCGTATAGAAGCGGCCATTGGTGGCGAAGACCAGCAGCTTGGAGGTGGTCTCGGCGAAGAAGCTGAGCTTCAGCGAATCGTCGCCCTTGAAGGCGAGCGTGCCGAGATCGGCGACATGGCCCTTGAGGGTACGGATCCAGCCTTTCTGCGACACGACGACGGTGATCGGCTCGCGCTCCACCAGCGCCTCGATCACCGCGCCGGCGTCATGGGAGGTGGCCTCGCCGAACGTCGTGCGGCGGCGGCCGATCTCGGTGTCCGGCCCGAACAGCTTGCGTGTCTCGGTGATCTGGTCGCCGATCGCCTTCCACTGGCGCGCTTCCGATCCCAGCAGCTTTTCCAGCTTGTCCTTTTCCTTCGACAGCTTGTCGTGCTCCTTGCGGATCTCGAACTCCTCGAGACGCCGCAGGCTGCGCAGCCGCATGTTCAGGATGGCCTCGGCCTGCACGTCCGTAAGCTCGAAACGCGCCATCAGCACCGGCTTCGGCTCGTCCTCCTCGCGAATGATGCGGATCACCTCGTCGAGATTGAGATAGGCGATGAGGTAGCCGGCGAGCACTTCCAGCCGATGCTCGATCTCGGCCAGACGGTGACGCGAGCGGCGCAGCAGCACGTCGCGCCGATGGTCCAGCCATTCGCGCAGCACCTCGGCGAGGCTGACCACCTTCGGCACCAGCCCGCCGACCAGCACATTCATGTTCAGCGGGAAGCGCACCTCCAGCTCGGTGAGCTTGAACAGGCTTTCCATCAGCAGCTCGGCGTCGACATTGCGCGCCCGCGGCTCCAGCACGAGGCGCACATCCTCGGCGGATTCGTCGCGCACGTCGGCGAGCAGCGGCAGCTTCTTCTCGTTGAGCAGGTCGGCAATCTTTTCCACGAGGCGCGACTTGGCGACGCCGTAGGGAATCTCGGTCACCACCACGACATAGGTGCCGCGGCCGGTTTCTTCCTTGCTCCAGCGGGCGCGCAGGCGGAAGCCGCCGCGGCCGGTGGCATAGGCGTCGGCGATTGAGGCCGGCGATTCGATGAGTATGCCGCCGGTCGGGAAGTCCGGCCCCTTCACGAAGTGCAGCAACTCGTCGGTGGTCGCCTCGGGGTTCGCGATGAGATGCAGACAGGCGTCGAACAGCTCGGCCGCGTTGTGCGGCGGGATCGAGGTCGCCATGCCGACCGCGATGCCGGTCGAGCCGTTGGCGAGCAGATTGGGGAAGCCGCCGGGCATGACGACGGGTTCGTCGGTGGTGCCGTCATAGTTAGGGCGGAAGGCGACCGCATCCTCGTCGATGCCGTCGATGATCAGCCGCGCCACCTCGGTCAGTCGCGCCTCGGTGTAGCGCTCGGCGGCGGCATTGTCGCCGTCGATATTGCCGAAATTGCCCTGCCCGTCGACCAGCGGATAGCGCTGCGAGAAATCCTGGGCCAGCCGCACCATGGCATCGTAGATCGCCATGTTGCCGTGCGGATGGAAGGAGCCCATCACATCGCCGACGATCTTGGCGCTCTTGCGGAAGCCGCCGCCGGGATCGAGGCGCAACAGCCGCATGCCATAGAGGATGCGGCGATGCACCGGCTTCAACCCGTCGCGCGCATCCGGCAGCGCGCGATGCATGATGGTGGACAGCGCATAGGCGAGGTAGCGCTCCTCGAGCGCGGCCTTGAGGCCGACAGGCTCGATAATGCCGTCGTCAGTCGGAATCGGTCCCTCTCCCATAGATCCTTCGCTACATGGAACTCGTCACGGGAACAAGACGCGAACGCGCCGCATCAACCGGCGTTTTCGTCGGGCTGTACGCAGGCAGGCCACCGCCGCGGTCTTGTTGCCGACCTATGGCACGCATGACACGTGAAAGCCCACCGAAGGCACCTGCTCGCCGACCTGAATCTCGTCCCCCCTCATCTACCGATCCACAGGGCCTCGCAGCACGGCGTGGAGGAATGCGGCGCGGGTGTCAGGCAGCGCCGCGCCGCGGGGCTCGAAGACCCGTCGGGCGAGGAAATGGCCGGTCAGCTCGAAAGCCGCGCGAAGATCGCCCGCGGCCGGCGGCTCGGCCACTTCGCCGATCAGGAAATAGGGCAGATCGAAGAGCTGCGTGCGCCATGGCTCGCCGGCATCGCGGCTGACGGCCCGGCCGGATTTCGGCGAGACATAGAGCAGGTCGTTGCGCCCGCCCGTCGCGGCGCAGCTATCGAGGTCGAGGCCGAAACCCAGCTCGGCCAGCATCCTCAGCTCGAACCGGGCCAGCATCATCGCCGCGAGCGACGGCTCGGCGAGATGGTCGACCATGACGTCGAGCGTCGCATAGAGATCGGGATGCGGGTCGCGCTCCGGCAACAGGCGAACGAGGCTGCCGAGATGGCTGATGGCAAAGGCGGAATGGGCCTGGTTCATCAGGTTGCCGGCCCGTGAGCGCGTCACCTCCAGGGTGAAGGCGCCGAGATGCTCGTCGAGCCGCGCCCGCCACGCGACATGGACACCGTTTCCGGGCTGCAGCGCCGGCGCCTGCTTGCGCGAGCCGCCGCCGCGCACCAGGCCGAGATGCCGGCCATGAGCGGCGGTCAGCAGCTCGACGATGGCATTGGCCTCGCCGTGACGGCGAAGCCCGAGGATGATGCCTTCATCCGTCCACTCCATCGCGGCGGCGCCCTGGTTATATCCTTATTCCGAACGGGCTAGTCGGAGCTCGGGAACTCCAGACCCATTTCGCGATAGCGCTCCGGGTCGTCGGCCCAGTTCTCGCGCACCTTCACGAACAGGAACAGATGCACCGGTGCCTCGACGATCTCGGTAAGCTCCTTGCGCGAGGCCATGGAGATCGCCTTGATGGTCTCGCCACCCTTGCCGAGCACGATCTTCCGCTGGCTTTCGCGCTCGACGAAGATCGTCTGCTCGATGCGCACCGACCCGTCCTTGCGTTCCTGCCAGCTGTCCGTCTCCACCGTCGAGCGGTAGGGAAGTTCCTCGTGCAGGCGGTGGAACAGCTTCTCGCGGGTGATCTCGGCGGCCAGCATGCGCATCGGCGCGTCGGAAATCTGGTCCTCGGGATAGAGCCAGGGCCCAACCGGCAATACCTCGGTCAGCCACTGGCGCAGCTGCGCAAGCCCATCGCCCTCCAGCGCCGAGATCATGAACACACGGTCGAGGCTGATATGCTCGGCCACCTTGGCGGCAAGCTCCAGCAGGCTGTCGCGTTTGACGAGGTCGATCTTGTTCAGGATGACCGCGCGCGGGCGCTTGACCTCGGCGAGGCCGCGCATGATCGCCTCGACCTCTTCGGTGATGCCGACACGCGCGTCCACGAGCAGCGCCACCGCATCGGCGTCACCGGCTCCACCCCAGGCGGAGCGCACCATCGCCTTCTCCAGCCGGCGCTTCGGCGCAAAGATGCCGGGCGTGTCGACGAGCACGATCTGCACCGTCCCCTCGATGGCGATGCCGCGCACCAGGCTGCGGGTCGTCTGCACCTTGTGCGAAACGATCGAGACCTTGGTGCCGACCAGCGCGTTGGTCAGCGTCGACTTGCCGGCATTCGGGGCGCCGATGAGGGCGACGAAGCCGCAGCGCGTAGTAACGTCCGTATCGTTCATGAAGCGACCCGTTCGAGAAAGGCAGCGGCCGCCGCCTTCTGAGCGCCCTGCTTGGAGGTACCGACACCTTCGGCCGGCTCCCATCCGGGAACCTCGACCGCGATGCGGAACTGCGGATTATGATCCGGTCCGTCCCGCTCGACCAGCCGGTAATGCGGCGGCGGCAGGCCGCGCGCTTGCGCCCATTCCTGAAGCGCGGTCTTGGGATCGCGCCCGGCGCTGCCGCGCCTGTCGAGACGGGGACGCCAGAAGCGCTCGACCAGCTTTTCGGCAGCGGGGAAGCCAGCGTCGAGATAGACGGCGGCCAGCACCGCCTCGGCGATGTCGGCGAGGATGGCCTGCCGATGCCGCCCGCCGGTGCGCTCCTCGCCGGCACCCAACCGCACGAAGGCCGCAATGCCCATATCCTGCGCGACCTGGGCGCAGGCCTCCTCGCAGACGAGATCGGAGAGCCGGCGCGACAGCTCGCCCTCCTCGGCGTCGGGATAGGTGCGGTAGAGCATGTCGGAGACGATGAGCCCGAGCACATGGTCGCCGAGGAATTCCAGCCGCTGATAAGACAGTACCCGCGCGCGGCTGCCCTGCACGCCGGTCACGGCGCTGATATGGGTCAGCGCCAGGACGAGGTAGGACAGCTCGGAAAAATCGTGGCCGAGAGAATGCTCGAGCGCAGCGAGATCGGCCCGGTCATCGCTCCGGGTCGGCCGATTCATCGCACGAACGAGAACAGGCGATCCCACCGGATCGTCCAGGGCCATTTCCACACCTGCCAGGCCGATGCCCCCTCCTTCACCGAGAAGAAGATCATCTGGGCACGGCCGATCAGGTTCTCATAGGGCACATAGCCGACCTGGCTGAGCACGCGGCTGTCGGAGGAATTGTCGCGGTTGTCGCCCATCATGAAATAATGGCCGGGCGGCACCTGATAGACGGGGGTGTTGTCGTAGAAGCCGTTATCGACGAGATCGAGCGTCTGGTAGCTGACGCCGTTCGGCAGCGTCTCCCTCCACACCTTCACCCGCTGGACCCGCCCGTCGCCTTCGTCGTCCATCCAGTAGCCGGCATCCTCGCGCTTCACCGGCACGCCGTTGATGTTGAGCACGCCGCCGATCATCTGGATCTGGTCACCGGGCAGGCCGATGACGCGCTTGATGTAGTCGGTGGCTTCGTCGCGGGGCAGCTTGAACACCACCACGTCGCCGCGCTCGGGCGTCGAGCCGAGGATCCGCCCGTCAAACAGCGGCGGCGAGAGCGGCAGCGAGAAGCGGCTGTAGCCGTAGCTGAACTTCGACACAAAGAGATAATCGCCGACCAGCAGCGTCTCCTTCATCGAGCCGGATGGAATGTTGAACGGCTGGAACAGGAAGGTGCGGATGATCAGAGCGATCAGAAACGCCTGAAGGATGACCTTGGCGGTCTCGCCGAGGCCGCCTTCCTTCTTCTTCGGTTCGGTTGTCGAGCTCATCGTGCTTTCCGCTAAGCCGCGCTCAGGCTGACGCCGGCACGGCACCACCTAAATCGGGGCCGTGGGCTCCTATAGCCGCTCCTTACGCCTGCGGCAACGCGCGCACTTCACGATCGAAGGAGCTTACCTTTCGGGAACGGGGACCGGTTTGGGCACCGCGCTGATGATGACGAAAGCCTGGGCGAGCGGGCCGTCATCGGTGATGGTCAGGTCGATGCGTGCCTCGCAGCCCGGCGGCGTCATCGCGTCGAGCCGCTCCTTGGCCCCGCCGGTAAGAAGCATGGTGGGCCGGCCGGAGGGCAGGTTCACCACCCCCATGTCCCGCCAGAACACGCCCTGCGACAGCCCGGTGCCGAGGGCCTTGGAACAGGCTTCCTTGGCGGCGAAGCGCTTGGCGTAGCTCTCGGCGCGACGCGCGCGGCGCTCCGACTTCGCCCGCTCGACCGGCGTGAAGACACGCTCGATGAAGCGTTCGCCGTGGCGCTCCAGCACTTCGGCGACCCGCCGCGCGTCAATGAGATCCGAACCGATTCCCAGGATCATGTCGCCCTCTCACGCCGCCTTGCCCGCCCGCAACTGCGCCCGACCGCGCGCCATTGCCGAGCGCATGCGCCGGACTGCCGTCTCGAGCCCCTCGAAAATCGCCTCGCCGATCAGGAAATGACCGATATTGAGTTCGCGGATAGGGGCATGCGCCGCCATGATCTGAGCCGTCTCGAAGTCGAGACCATGGCCGGCATGCACTTCCAGACCCAACGTCGCCGCCTGTTCGGCGGCAGCGGTGAGCCGGCCCAGCTCGGCCGCGGCTTCGTCGTGCCGCCCCGCCGTGCGAAGCTCGCACCAGGCGCCGGTATGAAGCTCGACCACCGCCGCGCCGATATCGGCGGCCCGCACGATCTGGTCGGCATCCGGCGCGACGAACAGCGACACGCGGATGCCGGCGGCCGAAAGCCGTTCGACGCGATGGGCAAGGTCGATGCCGCCGCCAAGCACGTCGAGCCCGCCTTCCGTCGTGCGCTCCTCGCGCCGCTCCGGCACCAGGCAGCAGGCATGCGGACGCAATTTGGTGGCGATGGCGACCATCTCGCTGGTTGCCGCCATCTCGAAATTGAGCGGAATGGGCAGAGCCTCGCGCAGGCGCCGGATATCGTCGTCGCGCACATGGCGGCGGTCTTCGCGTAGATGGGCAGTGATGCCGTCGGCGCCGGCAGCCGCGGCGAGCTGCGCGGCGCGCAGCGGATCGGGCAACGCGCCGCCGCGGGCATTCCGCACCGTGGCGACGTGGTCGATATTCACGCCGAGGCGGATCGGCGGAACCACGAGCGGCGATATGGACACGGTGCTCATGCCTTCGCACCCTGCAGCCCGCGGCTGCCCGGCTTTACCGCCGGCATGGCGGCAAGGTCCGGCGGCAGCGCATCCGGTGCGTAGGTCGGGATGTCGAGGCTGGCGAGCGCCACCATCGGCACACCGAGATCCGCCTTGCCGCCCGACCGGTCGATCAGGCAGGCGGCGCCAACGATCTTGCCAGGGTAGCTCGCGATGGAGGCGAGGCATTCGCGCGACGACAGGCCGGTGGTGACGATGTCCTCGACCATCAACACGCGCGCGCCCTCCGGGATGGAGAAACCACGCCGCAGCGCGAACTGCCCATCCTCGCGCTCGACGAATATCGCCTTGGCGCCGAGGTGGCGGGCCGTCTCATAGCCGGGAATGATGCCACCCATGGCGGGCGAAACCACGTAGTCGATGCGGCCGAAGGCGGCCTGCGCCTTTTCGGCGAGCGCGCGGCACAGCCGCTCGGTGCGCGCCGGATCCATGAAGATGAACATCTTCTGGAGGAACACCGGGCTGCGCAGCCCGGAGGAGAGGATGAAATGCCCTTCGAGCAGAGCGCCGGCGGCGCGAAACTCGGCGAGGACCTCGTCTTCAGTCATGGCGGCAAACCGATCGGGCAATGAATGGAACGGCGGGTGATAACCCATCCGCCGTTCCGCGTCACGATGCCCGTGCCATCGGACGGTATGTCAGGCCGCCACCGCCTCGCTTCCCACCATCTCGTCGGTCCAGACCTCGAAGCCGGCGAGGCCATGTGAGCCGAAGGTGCAGACGATCGGCACGTCGGTGGCGTCGCGGCCACGCGCCATGACGACGCGACCGATGCGCGGGATATTGTGGCGAGCGTCGAAGCTGTACCAGCGTCCGCCGAGATAGGCCTCGAACCAGGCGCTGAAATCCATCGGCGCCGGATCGCGCGGCACGCCGATGTCGCCGAGATAGCCGGTGCAGTAGCGTGCCGGGATGTTCATCGCCCGGCACAGGGTGATGGCGAGATGGGCAAAGTCGCGGCAGACGCCACGCTTCTCCCGGAACACGCCGGTAGCGGAACGGGTGCAGTCGGCATGGGCATAGCCGAACCGCACATGATCGTGCACGAAATCGCAGATCGCCTGCACGCGCGCCCACCCCTCCGGCACATGGCCGAAGCGAGACCACGCCTCGCCGGCGAGCAGGTCGGTCTCGCAATAGCGGCTGCCCAGCAGGAACACCATCACGTCCTCGGGCAGTTCGTCGAGCGGCGACTGCCGAGCGGCGAAATTGGTCACGTCGCGCGTGCCGGGATCGTGGATCACGCCGTGATGCTCGATCTCGGTACGTCCAACCGGCAGGACGACCCGCCGACGCACATTCCCGAACATGTCGAGCGACATGGAGGGGGCAAGCGTGCGTTGGCCGTCATTGCGCATGAACATCGGCGACTGCACGATGATGTCCTGATGGCGCGACGTGTGCACATCGATGGCGAAGGTCGCCGGTGTCGGATTGGCACAGTCGAGCGCCACCCGAAATCCATATCGGATACGCATGCTTCTCAGCCTCATGTGAGAGAGGGAGCGGGCTCGGCCGCGCTCAATAGTGACCGGACGTACGACCACCGCGTGATCGTGCCCGAACGGAAACCAGAACCGCCTGTCCGACCAACCGGTCGACGCGTCCGGCCGCCTCGAGGGCGCCATGGCCCAGCGTGCGGCCACTCCACTGCTTGGCAAGGCCGGCGACGATACGCATTGTGCTGTGAACGATATCCGCGATCATCGCGTCCTCCCTCGCATGGCCATCCAGGCGGCCTTTTCGAAGCGACAACGCGAAGAAAGCCAGAGGGTTCCGGCGGTTCGGCGGCGTCTTAACCGTTGACGCGCTCGACGCTCGACACCACCGGGCGCGAGCGCAGATCCGAAACGATGCCGTTGAGATGGCGCAGGTCGTAGACGCCGATATCGATCACCATGCGCGTGAAATCGGGCGAGCGCGACGACATGTGCAGGTTGTCGATATTGCCGTCGCGCTCGCCGATGACCTGCGCAATCTGCCCGAGCGAGCCCGGCTCGTTGGTGGCGACCACCACGATCTGCACCGGAAAGCGCTGCGGATCGCCCTCGTCGACGTCCCAGCGCACATCGAGCCAGCGCTCCGGCTCTTCCTCGAAATCCTGCAAGGCCGGCGACTGGATCGGATAGATGGTGATCCCCTCGCCCGGCGTCATGATGCCGACGATCCGGTCGCCGGGCACGGCGCCGCCATTCGGCGCGAAGCGGACGGGCAGTTCGCGGTTGATGCCGCGGATCGGGATGGCGGTCTTGGGATCGGCCACCGTCTCGACGCCGGGTATCTTGAACTTCAGGCTCTGGCCGCGCTCCAGTTCGAACCAGCCCTCGCCCTTGGGGGCGACCTTCTCTTCCGAGCGCGGCCCGGTCCATTCCGGATAGAGCGCCTTGACCACGTCGTCGGCCTTCATCTCGCCGAGGCCGACCGCCGCATAGACTTCCTCCGGCGTCGCGCGGGCGAGGCGATTGACCGATCCGGCCAGCTTCTCGTCGGAGAACGCCTTGCCGGCGCGCGCCATGGCACGGTCCACCATGCGGCGTCCGAGGCCGGCATATTGCGCGCGCACCGCGACGCGCGTTGCACGCCTGATCGCGGCGCGGGCCTTGCCGGTGACGACGATGGATTCCCACGCCGCCGGCGGCGTTGCCGACGGCGAGGTGATGATCTCGACCTCGTCGCCATTGTGGAGGCGGGACACCAGCGGCGATACCTTGCCGTTGATCTTGGCGCCGGTCGCCATGTTGCCCACGCCGGTATGCACCGCATAGGCGAAGTCGATCGGCGTCGCCCCGCGCGGCAGGGCGATCAGCCGTCCCTTGGGCGTGAAGCAGAACACCTGGTCGTGGAAGAGTTCGAGCTTGGTATGCTCCAGGAATTCCTCGGGGCTCGATCCCTCGGCCAGCAGCTCGATGGTGCGCCGCAGCCACGCATAGGCGTTGGAATCGCGGGTCAGCAGGTCCTCGCCGACCGCGGCCGGCTCGCCATCCTTGTAGATCGCATGCGCGGCGATGCCGTATTCGGCGATCTCGTGCATCTGGCGGGTGCGGATCTGCAGCTCGACACGCTGGCGCCCGGGACCGACGACGGTGGTATGGACGGAGCGGTAGTCGTTCTGCTTGGGGGTCGAGATGTAGTCCTTGAAGCGGCCCGGCACCACGCGCCACCTGGTGTGCACCACGCCGAGCGCGCCGTAGCATTCCTCCACCGTCCGCACGATGATGCGGAAGCCGTAGATATCCGACAACTGCTCGAAGGCGACAGACTTCTGCTCCATCTTCCGCCAGATGGAATAGGGCCGCTTCTCGCGCCCCTTCACGACCGCCGCCACCCCCTTCTGGCCGAGGGCATCGGACAGCTCGCGCTCGATGGCCGCCACCAGTTCGCCATTGTGATCCTTGAGCGCGTTCAGCCGGCCGAGGATCGATTCATAGGCTTCCGGGGAAAGCTGGCGGAAGGACAGGTCCTCCAGCTCTTCGCGCATGTCATGCATGCCCATGCGGCCGGCGAGCGGCGCATAGATGTCCAGCGTTTCCTGGGCGACGCGGTTGCGCTTCTCTTCCGGCACCCATTTCAGGGTCCGCATGTTGTGCAGCCGGTCGGCGAGCTTGACCAGCAGCACCCGTACATCATCGGCGATGGCGAGCAGCAGCTTGCGGAGGTTCTCCGCCTGCTTGGCCTGCTTGGAGACGAGATCGAGCTTCTTGATCTTGGTCAGGCCCTCGACCAGCGCGCCGATCTGCGGACCGAACCACTTGTCGATCTCGTCGCGGGTGGCGTCGGTGTCCTCGATCGTGTCGTGCAGCAGCGCCGCGACGATGGTGGCGTCATCGAGCTTGAGGTCGGTAAGGATCGCGGCGACTTCGAGCGGATGCGAGAAATAGGGGTCGCCGGAGGCGCGCTTCTGCGTGCCATGCGCGCGCATGGCATAGACATAGGCGCGATCGAGCAGCGCCTCGTCGGTATTGGGATTATACCGGCGCACGCGCTCGACGAGCTCGTACTGCCGCATCATGACAGGATCTCGCGAGGGGAACGACCCGACCGTCCCCGATGGCTAGATATGATCGTCGGCGGGGCCAAGGCAAGCGCTCCAGCGGAAATTCCGCCGCAAAAGCAACAGCCCGGCACGAGGCCGGGCTGCGGGATAAATCTATTGCCGGATCGGCCGGACGGCCATTCAGCCTTCTTCGTCGTCGCTCGGCTCCGGCGGCACCAGGCCCTGAAGACCGGCCAGCAGTTCCTCTTCCGTCATGCGGTCGAGCATGACGTCGGGATCGTCCGCACCGCCCTCGCCGCTCGACGCGATCATCGGAACCGTCTCGGCTTCCGGCTCGTCGACTTCGGTGAACTTCTGCAGCGAATGGATGAGATCTTCCTTCAGATCCTCCGGCGAGATGGTCTCGTCGGCGATCTCGCGAAGGGCGACGACGGGGTTCTTGTCGTTGTCGCGATCGACGGTGATCGGCGAACCGGACGCGATCATGCGGGCCCGGTGGCCGGCCAGAAGGACGAGTTCGAAGCGATTGTCGACCTTGTCGATGCAATCCTCGACGGTGACGCGAGCCATGCTCCGGCACTCCTGTGGGTTATTTCGGAAAGCGTTGCCTTAGCCGATGCCTCGCCGGAGAGCAAGCGGTCATCCTGGCAGGCAATCCGCAAACGCAAAATTTGACCGCATGACGACGATAAATGCGCTATGACTGGGAGATAGGGCGGAAGTCAGCTTCGTTGAGTGGTAAGCGAGGCTTCATTTTTAAATCATGTTCATTAGGTAAGAGCCATAATGGTCCAGCCCATGGAAAAAATTGCTCTCTTTATCGACGGTGCAAATCTATATTCAGCGACAAAGTCTCTTGGTTTCGATATCGACTACAAGCGCCTTCTGAAAGAATTTCAGAGCAAGGGCTACGTATTACGGGCTTTTTATTACACTACTCTCGTAGAGGATAGCGAGTACTCCTCGATCCGCCCGCTGCTGGATTGGCTCGATTACAATGGCTATTCGGTGGTCACCAAGCCGGCGCGCGAGTTCACCGACAGCCAGGGCCGCCGCCGCGTGCGCGGTAATATGGATATCGAGCTCGCCGTCAATGCAATGGAACTGGCGAGCCATGTCGACCATATCGTCATCTTCTCCGGCGATGGCGATTTTAGGTCGCTGGTCGAAGCGATCCAGCGCAAGGGCGTGCGGGTGAGCGTCGTCTCCAGTGTGAGCACGCAGCCGCCGATGATCGCCGACGAGTTGCGCCGCCAGGCCGATGCCTTCATCGATCTCGTCGACCTGCAGGCGCGCATCGGCCGCGATCCGAACGAGCGGGCGGGCCGCATGACCGAAACGCCCCGCTTCCTCGAACGGCGCGGCCCGGCGCCGACCGTCGGCGGCGACGAAGAGCTCGCCGGCCGGTGAACCCGGTCGACGTCTCTACCGCACCGGCAGCGGAGCCGGCGCGGAACTGTCCGCTGTGCCCGCGCCTCGTCGCATTCCGCGACCAGTGGCGGGCGGCCGAGCCGGGATGGCATAATGCGCCGGTCCCGTCCTTCGGCCCGCAGGATGGTCGCCTGCTCATCGTCGGCCTCGCTCCCGGCCTGCGCGGCGCCAACCGTACCGGCCGACCGTTCACCGGCGATTATGCCGGCGAACTGCTCTACGACACCTTGCTGCGCTTCGGTTTCGCCACCGGACGCTTCGAGGCGCGGGCGGACGACAGCTTGCGGCTGGTCGACGCCCGGCTGACCAACGCCGTGCGCTGCGTGCCACCGGAAAACAAGCCGACCACCGAGGAGATGCGCACCTGCCGCCCCTTCCTCACCGCGACCATCGGCCTGCTGCCGAGCCTCAGCGCCATCGTCGCGCTGGGCAAGATCGCCCACGACCAGGTACTGGCCGCCCATGGCGAACGTCTGTCGCACCATAAGTTCGCGCATGGCGCGGTGCATCGGCTGGGCGACGTCGTGCTCTTCGACAGCTATCATTGCTCCCGCTACAACACGAATACCGGCGTGCTGACGCCGGAAATGTTCCGCGCCGTCTTCGCTGCCGTCCGCACCCATCTCGATGCACTTGGCTGATCAGGGCGCGCGATCAGGGGGCTACCGGCGCCCATAGCACATCCTCTATGCGCCGAGCACCGGTGGCCAGCAGCGCCAGCCGGTCGAGGCCGAGGGCGATGCCGGAGGCCTCCGGCATCCGCGCCAGAGCGGCGAGGAAATCCTCGTCGATCGGATACCGCTCGCCATAGAGCCGCTGCTTCTCATCCATCCACTGCACGAAGCGCCGGCGCTGCTCGGCGGCATCGGTCAGTTCGCCGAAGGCGTTTGCCAGCTCGACGCCGCAGACATAGAGCTCGAACCGTTCCGCCACCCGTCCGTCGCCGGGCTTCGGCCGGGCCAGGGCCGCCTCGCCGATCGGGTATTCGCACAGGATGGTCGGCCGGCCGATGCCGAGGAAGGGCTCGATCTTCTCCACCATCACCCGGGTGAATATATCCGCCCAGACATCGTCCTCGGCGACGCGGATGCCGGCACGGCGGGCGGCGTGCCACAGGGCGTCGCGGTCGGGCGCTCCGGCCGGGTCCAGCGTGGCGAGCAGATCGATGCCGGCATAGCAGGCGAATGCCTCCGTCACCGTCAGCCGCTCCGGCTCCAGCCCGACATCGACGACATGCGCGCCATAACGGAAGATGCCGGCTTCCACCGCCTGCGCCGCCGCCTGCAGCAGGCCGGCGCAATCGTCCATCAGCGCCTCATAGGTCTCGTCGGCGCGATACCATTCCAGCATGGTGAATTCGGGATGATGCAGCGCCGTGCGCTCGCCATTTCGGAACACGCGGGCGAAGGTGAACAGTCGCTTCTCGCCGGCGGCAAGCAGCTTCTTGGCCGTGAATTCCGGCGAGGTGTGCAGGTAGCGCGTGGAGGCCGACCCGTCCGGTGCCACGAGTTGCGTCGAAAAGGCGTGGAGATGCGTCTCGTTGCCGGGGGAGACCTGGAGAATGGGCGTCTCCACCTCGATGAAGTCGCGCGCTATGAAGAAATCGCGCAGCGCCACAACGATGCGCTGGCGGCCGACCAGAAACGGCCGGCGGTCGGCATGGACATCCGGCGACCACCACGGCGAGGCGGCTGCGAAGCTTGAATGTGTCATCGGAACGTCTCCGTCGAACGGGCGAGGTGCCGGCATCGCGCGATGGGGTTGGCGACAGGCGGTCGCGCTTGTATAGGAACCGCCCAAAGGAATCCCGGTCTGCGCCATTTTCCTGTCCGGCGCACCCAACAGCCAGAGGACCGAAATGGTCAAGGTCATCGCCAGCACGCTGCGCAAGGGCGCCGTGGTCGACATCGACGGCAAGCTCTATGTCGTGCTCACCGCCGATAACATCCATCCCGGCAAGGGTACGCCCGTCACCCAGCTCGACATGCGCCGCATCTCCGACGGGGTGAAGATCTCCGAGCGCTACCGCACCACCGAACAGGTGGAGCGCGCCCATGTCGAGGATCGTCCCCACACCTTCCTCTACTCGGACGGCGAAGGGTTCCACTTCATGAACCCGGACAATTACGACCAGGTCGCCGTGCATCCCGACGTCGTCGGCGACCAGGCGCCCTATCTGCAGGAAGGCATGCAGGTCATGCTGAAGATGCACGACGGCAACGGCATCGCCATCGAACTGCCGCAGCGCGTGACGCTGGAGGTCACCGAGACCGAGCCGGCGATGAAGGGTCAGACGGCATCGTCCTCCTACAAGCCCGCCATCCTGTCGAACGGCGTGCGCTCCGCCGTGCCGCCGCATATCGGCATCGGCACCCGCATCGTGGTGATGACGGCGGACGGCTCCTATGTCGAGCGCGCCAAGGACTGAAGCGCGACCGGCCGGGGCTCCCTAGCGCGGATGGGCTCGCAGCCAGGCGAGGACATCCGGCGCGTTCCGCTCCGGCGGAAACACCGGATAGAAGCACTGCGTGATGGCGCCGTCGTCCACGACGAGCGCCATTCGCTTTATGAGCTCCCGGCCATCGGCGAGGAAGGTGGGCAGGCTCAACGCCCGGCCGAAGGCGAGCCCCTCGTCGGACAGTAGCGCGAACGGCAGGTGCAGCCGCTCGGCCGCCTCGCGCTGATAGGCGGTGTCCTGCGTCGACAGGCCGAACACCGCCGTCGCTCCCGCCTCGACCAGTTCGGCGAAATGATCGCGGAAGGCGCAGGATTGCGGCGTGCAGCCACGCGCGCCGGGGATCGCATCCCAGCCTTCCGGCAAGGCGACGCCGGGTCGCCCGGTCATCGGGTAGACATAGACCACGGTGCGGCCCGCAAGCGCGGAGAGGTCGATCGTCCGCCCATCGGTCGCCGGCAAGGCGATGGTCGGAAGGCGCGAGCCGGGCAGGTGCGCCGCCGCGCCGTCGTCTTCCGGCACCGGCAGATCGTCGGGCCGCGTCTCGTATCCGGTCATTGGGCTACCCCCGGTCGCGCATCAGGCGCTGCTTGTCGCGCGCCCAGTCCTTTGCCTTCAGCGCCTCGCGCTTGTCATGCGCCTTGCGGCCGCGGGCGATGGCAAGCTCGACCTTGGCTCGCCCCTGCTCGTTGAAATAGATGCGCAGCGGCACGACGGTCATGCCTTCGCGCTCCACCGCCTGCCACAGCTTGGCGATCTCGCGCATGTGCAGCAGCAATTTGCGCGGCCGGCGCGGCTCGTGGTTGAACCGGTTGGCCTGCAGATATTCGGGGATGAAGGAATTATAGAGGATCGCCTCGCCCGACTTGGCCGAGACGTAGCTCTCCCCCACCGTCGCCTTGCCGTCACGCAGGCTCTTCACCTCCGTGCCGGACAAGGCGATGCCGGCCTCGAACACCTCGCCGATGTCGTAGTCGAATCGGGCGCGGCGGTTCTCGGCCACCACTTTGCGGGGAAGCGTCTTCTTTTCGGCCATTTTATTCAGCTCCGGTTCGGAGCGAAGGCCCCGAACGGCTTCAGTTGATCAGTCCCGCATGAACCATGGCGGCGCGGACGATGTCTTTCGTCGCGTCGCTTACCGGAACCATGGGCAAGCGCGCTTCGTCGGCAATCTTGCCGAGCACGCTCAACGCATATTTGGTGGGGCTGGGGTTGGTTTCAACGAACAGCGCCTGGAACAGCGGGAACAGCCGGTCCTGCAAGGCGAGCGCAGCACCGAAATCGCCGGCGAGGCAGGCGTTCTGCAGCTGCGAGCACAGCTTGGGCGCCACGTTGGAGGCGACCGAGATGCACCCGTCGCCGCCATGGGCCATGAAGGCGAGGGCGGTGGCGTCCTCGCCGGAGAGCTGGTTGAAGGACGGTCCCATCGCCGCGCGCTGCTGGCTGACGCGGGCGAGATTGGCGGTGGCATCCTTCACCCCGACAATGTTCGGCAGTTCGAACAACCGGGCCATGGTTTCCACCGACATGTCGACCACGGACCGGCCGGGAATGTTGTAGATGATGATCGGAATGCCCACCGCACCGGCAATCGCCTTGTAGTGCTGGTACAGGCCCTCCTGGCCAGGCTTGTTGTAGTAGGGCGTCACCACGAGCGCCGCGGCCGCCCCCGCCTTCTCGGCGTGGCGGGCGAGGTCGATCGCCTCGATGGTGTTGTTGGAGCCCGCACCA
This sequence comes from Ancylobacter sp. GW821-FHT10E12, assembly GCF_058809335.1. Classification (NCBI taxonomy): domain Bacteria; kingdom Pseudomonadati; phylum Pseudomonadota; class Alphaproteobacteria; order Hyphomicrobiales; family Xanthobacteraceae; genus Ancylobacter; species Ancylobacter sp. GW821-FHT10E12. The sequence goes on from NZ_JBXASN010000009.1 coordinate 157,290, forward strand.
GCGATCACCGGCACGCGGCCGGCCGCCTGCGCGACGGTCCACTCCACCACAAGCTTGTGTTCCTCATGGGAGACGGTCGGGCTTTCGCCGGTGGTGCCGACGGGAACGAGGCCGTGCGTGCCTTCCTCGATCTGCCAGTCGACCAGTCCGCGCAGCGCTTTCTCATCGAGCACACCATCGCGGAACGGCGTCACGAGAGCCGTATATGAGCCACGAAAGGGCGGCGTGTGAGGCATGGCGCGCTCCTGGTCTTTTCTGGTCGCTGGCGCCCGGCGCAACGTCTGCACCGGCAAAGGGGCTCTCAGATATCGCGTCGGCAGGCGCGAAGAAAGGGGTGTTATGCCGATCCTTCACCGATCCTTTGCCGAACCTTCTTGGCAAAGCTGCGCCTTTGCGGCAGGCTGCCCCGGTTTCGCCGGCTTGAACGGGCAACAAGGCCCGGCGCCGACGAAGATCACAATGCACGGATCACAATACGCGTGAGCCGCTTGTGGTTAGCACTTCGTCAATGAGATCGCGAGACAACTGGAACGGACACGGGCCCATTCGGGGATCGTACGCGTCACGCTGGCCGCGTCTGTTTTTGGGAGTGCGTTAGGCCATGAGCCTCGAACTGCATCGCCGTTTCGGCTTCGCTCTACCCGTTGCCGCCAGCTTGCTGCTCGTGACGACCGCTTCCTTTGTGCCTGCGCACGGCGCCGAGACCACATCGGCACCCAAGCCGCCGCAAAAGCCCAAGGCCGGCGCGAAGACGGCTTCGGCATCCACGGCCAAGCCGGCCCAGAAGACGGCATCTAAACCCGCCGCCAAGCAGGCCGCTGCGAAGCCGGCGCCCAAGCCGGCCGCCGCCGCGCCGGCGAAAAAGCCGCAGATCGCGGTGCCGTCGAGCGGCGCGACCTTCACCGCCGCTTCGGCCGCCGCCGGCGCGTCGATCCTGTCCTCGGCTTTCGCCTCGACGCCCGGCTACTCGTCCGACCTCAAGCAGGCCGTCGAACTCGTCGAGAAGGGTAACGCCGCCGACGCCCTCGCCATGGCCGACCGCATGCGCGACCCCGGCGCCCAGGCTCTGGTCCGCTGGCTCGCCCTGCGGGTGACCGCCCGCGACGTCGGCTTCGACCGGGCGGTGGCGATCCTGCGCGCCCACCCGACCCTGCCGACCCCGGTGGTGCTGCGCCGCCGCCTCGAATACCTGCTCTATGTCGAGAACAAGGACCCGGCGACCATCACCGCCTTCTTCGCCGAGCAGCGCCCCTATTCCGGCGAAGGCAAGATCGCCCTTGCCCGCGCCATGTTCGCCAATGGCGACCGCGCCAACGGCACCGCCTGGCTGCGCGACGCCTGGCACAACGATCCGATGTCCTCGGACGTCGAATCGACCGTCGTGGTCGAGTTCGGTGGCGTGCTGACCCGCGCCGACCACAAGTATCGCGCCGACAAGATGATCTATAACGAGGATGCCGAGCGCGGCCTGCGCGCCGCCGAGCGCGCCGGTCCCGACGTCATGGCATTGGCCAGGGCGCGGATCGCGTTGTTCGACAAGAAGACCGGCGATGCTACCAAGCTGCTGGCCAATGTGCCGGCATCGCTGCGTTCGGACCCGGCCTATCTCTACGCCCTCGCCAAGATCCAGCGCCGCGCCGGCGACGATGCCGCCGCCGCCCGCACGCTGTCGGCGGCGCCGAAGGATCCCAATCTGCTGATCGATCCCGACGAATGGTGGATCGAGCGCCGCCTGGTCTCCCGCGAACTGCTCGACGCCGGCGACGCCAAGACCGCCTACAAGATCGCCCGCGAGACGGTAACGCCGGAAAACGAGCATTACGTCGCCGACGCGCAGTTCACCGCCGGCTGGATCGCCCTGCGCTTCCTCGGCGACGCCCGTACCGCGCAGCAGCACTTCGCCCGCATCCCGGAAGGCCAGACCCACCCGGCAACGGTCTCGCGCGGCTATTATTGGCAGGGCCGCGCCTGGGAGGCGCTCGGCAGCACGGCCAATGCCCGTGCGCAGTACGAGCTCGCCGCACGCTACACCTCGGCCTATTATGGCCAGCTGGCGCGCGCGCGTGTCGGCCGCCCCGAAGTGACGGTGCGCGCCGCGCCGCCGGCAAGCGCCACCCAGCGCGCCGCCTTCGCCCGCGACGAAGGCGTGCAGATCTTCCGGCTGCTGCAGAAGCTCGACAAGACGGCGCTGACCGTGGCCCTCGCCTACGATCTCGCCGAACGCCTGCCCGACGCGGCCTCGGTCGGCATGCTGGCCGAAGTCGCCCGCGCCGATGGCGACGCACGCACCATGACCGTTATCGGCAAGGTCGCGCTCGGGCGCGGCATGCCGCTGGAGGCCGAGGCTTTCCCGACCATCGGCGTCCCCCGATACCAGCCGATCACCGAGGACGTCGACCGTGCGCTGGTCTTCGCGATCACCCGCCAGGAAAGCATGTTCAACGCCTCGGCGGTCTCCAGCGCCGGCGCGTCGGGGCTGATGCAGGTGATGCCGGCGACCGGCCGCACCATCGCCAGCCGCACCGGCGCCCGGCTCGATCCGGCCCAGCTGCGCACCAACCCGACGGTGAATGTGCAGTTCGGCGCCGCCGAGCTCAGGGCGCTGCTCGACAATTACCAGAACAACTACGTGCTGACCTTCGCCGGCTACAATGCCGGCCGGGGCAATGTGGCGAAGTGGATCGCCCAATATGGCGACCCGCGCGACCCCAGCGTCGATCCGATCGACTGGGTGGAGCGCATCCCGTTCTCCGAGACCCGCAACTATGTTCAGCGGGTGATGGAGAACGCCCAGGTCTACAAGGCCCGCTTCGGCTCGCACAGCGCCCTGCAGATCGAGGCGGACCTGCGCGGCGCGCGGGGGGTGGACTGAACGAGGCTCAGCGCCGACTAAAGCTTCGGCGAAGCCAGCAGCCGGCGCCGCAACCCACGGCATAGGCGACGAACAGCAGCAGCGCGGTATCGACGGCGAAGGCGGTCATGGTGCAGCCTTCGCCTTGTCGTCGCTCGCCGACGCTCGGCGGCGGGGCGCGCAGCCGCTCATCCATCCGGTGACGAGGCCGATCGCCGCGGCGCCGAGCAGGTAGGGCCACAATTCGAGTGCGAGAAATCCCATCGGCCCCTACCTTACGATGAGCACGATACCGCCACCGGCATCGGTGCGGCTATCCGTCGCCTGAGCCGCGAGCGTGCCGATCGGGCCGACCCAGAGCCGGTCCGGCAAGATGCCGGCCTCGGCGAGATAGTCGACGACCGCCCTGGCCCTGGCCGCCGCCTGGTCCGGCTCGATATCGGCCGGAGCGACGCTGATCTCGATGGCGACGTCGGGACAGCCGGCGGCGACCGACGCCACCCGGTCCAGCAGCCCGTGACTGATCGGGTCGAGGCGTTCGCTCGCCCCCACGAAGACGATGCTGCCGCGGTCCAGCAGGGCGGCAACCGCCTTGCGACAGGCATCGCGATCCAGCATCTCGCGGCGCACGACGACGTCGAGCCCGAGATCGACCGCGAATCCGGCCGGCATCTCCCGCTTGAGGGTTTCGCCGATGGCGGCGACTGCCGCGCTGTGAAAGGCGGTGCCGGTGAGGCGCAGCTTGCGGTCGTCCAGGCGCAACTCCCCGCTTTCGAGACGGGCGAGTTCACGCAGCGCCAGCTCGACGGCCGCCTCGAAACCATCCGGCGCGCCCTGCGCCAGCGCCGATACGTCATTGATGGCAAGACCGGGAAAGTAGCGCTTGGCCGCATCGACGATGAGCGCATGAGCCTGCGACGTCGGGTAGAAGCCGGAGACCGTCAGCCCCTCCCCGTCCCTGCGCATGCCGAACACATAGGGCGCCACCACCGGCGGGCGCACGTCGCTCTGCAGTGCGAAACCCTTCGGCACGGCATCGGTCAACGCCGTGCTGACCGCCGCATAGGCCGCCGAATCCACCGCCTCGCCGGAGATCGTGAGCATGGTGCCGAGCCCGCGCACCGACCCCGCCCGCAGCCGCGCCAGCTGGGCGATGCCGAACGCCGTCGCGCTCGCCCATGCCTCGGCCGGCGGACCGCCGGCGGCGATGCGCATCTCGTCGCTCACCGGCAGTCCGGGGAAACCGGCGCGCACCGCGTCGAGCGCCAGCTTCTTGGCGCTTTCGGAGGGCGCAAAGCCGGTAAGCCGCAACCCGCCGGCACCGTTCAGCACGCCCCAGATGAAGGGGGTGACCGTCGGCGCCTCGACCGCGAAGCGGGTGAGCGTATAGCCCTCCGGCACGTTGCGCCGCGCGCCGGCCAGCGCGTCATAGGCGGCGAAGTCCGGCGCGGTGCCGTCGATCGAAATGGTGGTACCGGACAGCGAGACCTTGCCATCCGGCAGCCGGCCGAGCTGGTCGAGCGCGAAGGCCACGGCCTTCAGCCAGCCCTGCGTCGGCGGCGAGCCGTCGGCGAGGCGCAGCTGGTCGGAAATGGCCGCACCCGGCACCGCGCTGCGCACCAGGTCGAGCAGAGACCGCCTCGCATCGCCGAGCGGGATATAGCCGGAGAGCTTCACCCCGTCGCTCTCGCGCTCGGCCGACCAGACGAAGGGCGCCACTGCCGGCGGCAGCACGGCGAAGCGGGCAAGTTCGAAATCCGCCGGCAATTCGCTGCGCACCGTCACTTCCAGCGCGTCATAGGTGGCGAAATCGGGTGCACGTCCCTCGATGGAAAAGGAATTGTCGGAAATGGTGACCCGGCCGGACGGCATCTTGGCCAATTGCTCGATGCCGAAGATCACCACGCCGGCGAAATCGCCGGCCGCAACGCCCCGGGCCCGGGTGAGCTCCTTCTCGCCGGTCACCACCACGCCGGGCGCCATCTTCGCCGCCGCTTCGGCAATGCGGCTGCGCGCCCAGCGGGAGGGCACATAACCGGCCAGGTGCAGCTTCGAGCCGTCGCGGACCACCGAGAAGGTGAAGGGCCGGCGCTCCGGCAGCAGCGTGGTGCGGTCGTCGATGCTGCGTACGCCGGACAGCGCCGCGAGTTCGGCACGGACCTTGACCCGCGCCTCCTCCGACAGCGCCTCGCCTTCGAGGCGCGCGTCGCGCCCGTCGAAGCTCGCATGCGCCCAGGATTCGCCGATGGCGACCAGCAACGCCTCCGCCCGGCTACCGAGGTCCTGCTCGGTCGGCACGCGCGCGAAATAGACCGCCGCCGCAACCAGCAGCACGAGGGCGGGCAAGCCTTTCCACCAGGCGCGCCAGCGACACATCACGTCAGGTCTCCCGATTCGCGAAGGCGGCCCGACAACCGCGAACGCAGCACGAGTTCATCACAGTTCACCGGCATCAGGAAGCAGCACCATGGCCGTACCGCATCGCCCTCGCCAGCCGGGCCGGGATCATACCCATTCGCCCCGCCGCATCACCGGCTCGGACGACCCGTCGACGCCGATGCCGTCGACATCCACTTCGCCCGACCCGATCATCCAGTCGATATGGATCAGGCTGGAATTGGCGCCGCGCGCCGCCAGCTCCTCCGGCGACAGATCGGCGCCGTTGATGAAGCACTTGGAATAGGACTGGCCGAGCGCGATGTGGCTGGAGGCGTTCTCGTCATATAGGGTGCTGAAGAACAATAGGCCGCTCTTGGAGATCGGCGAGGAATGCGGCACCAGCGCCACCTCGCCGAGACGGCGCGAGCCCTCGTCGGTGTCCAGCACCTTCGAGAGAATGTCGAGCCCGGTGGCGGCATGGGCCTCGACGATGCGCCCTTCCTCGAACGTCACCGCGATGTCCTTGATGAGCGTGCCCTGATAGGCGAGCGGCTTGGTGCTCGATACATGCCCGTTCACCCGCAGCTTGTGCGGGGTGGTGAACACTTCCTCGGTCGGGATATTGGCGTTGCAGACGACGCCGTTCTTGGCGACCGAGGCGCCGCCGGCCCATTCGTGCTCGTCGGCGAGGCCTACCGTCAAATCGGTGCCCGGCCCCTGGAAGCGCAACGCCGAGAAGCGCTTGCCGTTCAACAGGGCCGTGCGCGTGCTGAGCTCGGCATTATGCGCGTTCCAGGCCGCGACGGGATCGTGCGTGTCGACCCGCGAGGCGGCGAAGATGGCGTGCCAGAGCTTGGCGACCGCGATGTCCTCCGGGTCGTCAGGGAACATCGCCCTGGCCCAGGCCGGCGAGGCGTAGGAGACGATGGTCCAGTTGATATCGAATCCGGCGATCAGCGACAGCGCCGGCATATAGGCCTTCGAGCGGGCCCGGTTGGCGCGGGCGACCTTCTCGGGATCTTCATGCGCCAGCAGCGAGGGATTCTCGCCGGCGATGGCGAGGCGGGCCGCGCCGCCCTTGAACGCATTGGCCATGCCCTCGTAGAGCCAGCCCGACGCGGTATCGAAGCTCGAATCCGTCGCGTGGTGGAATCGCATCAGCGCCGCCTCCTCGTCGGAGAACAGCGTCGTCACCAGCGTGGCGCCGGCCTTGTAGGCATGCTCGGTGATGCGCCGTACCAGCGGCAGCGCGTCGAGCGAGGCGGTGATCACCAGTTCCTGGCCCGGTTTGAGGCCGAGACCGACCTGGACGGCGACCTGTCCCAGCCGGTCGAGCAGTTCCTCATGCGAAAAGGTTTCTATGGGAACGCCTGCATGCCTGGTCATCGTCGTCTCCGGGTCGGGGCGGTCGGGCCGCGTGCGTGCCGGCATGAAGGAACCTGCGAGGCGCCCCGTCAAGACCGGCAGAGCGCCGGCGGTCGTTCCGGGGCGGGATCCGACAATGGCGAACCCAGCGCCCGCCTGGTCTCACCAGCCGACCAGCCAGTCGACGACCGACCCGGCTGCGAGCGCGACGGCAAGGCTGACCGCAATCGCCGCCAGCACCATGATGCGGGTGCGGCGGTGAATCGCCCGGTGCCGTTCCAGCGCCTGCCGCCTGCCGGTAGCCGTCGAGAGTGTCGCCACGGCCGCCACAATAGCGTCTTCCGGCCGTCGATGCACCGTCTCGCCGTCGCGAACGATCATCAGGTTCTCCGGCTTGGCGAAATCCTCGATCAGATGGCCGTCGGCGTCCCGCAGCGCGCCATGGCGCGGATCCGCTTCTATGCGCTGCGCGAGGGGGCGAGGATCGTTCGACCAGAGGAAGACCGGCCGGCCGATCGCCTCGGCATAGCCGATCTCGAAGGCGGTGCCGGGGTCCATATGGGCGCCGCGGAACGGGCTGATATTGGCGATCACCGCGTCGGCGCGATGGATGAGGACGATGCAGCCGGCGCGGATGGCGTCGGCGGAGGGCGGCTCGGCCGTCTCCTGCAAGGGATAGAGGCCGAGCGCGCCATGCTGCGCGCAGAGTACCTGCAATCGCTCACCCTCCTCCACGGCATCCGGCCGGAACACCTCGGGACCGGCGAGATAGAGGCTCGGCAGCGACGGAGCGGGCGCGGAACGATCGGCTTTCGGCATGCAGCGTCCCTGTCGTGAAGATCTGCTGCCGTCCTTATACGCACCGCGGCCCGCCCGGCAATCGCGGCAAGGCGTGCGGAGGTGGTGCTTACCCCGCTCCCGCAATTCGGATACATGCAGATGCAACAGGGCCGCTCCGCCCATGGGAGACTGGAGAGATGACAGACAAGCGCGAGCCCTCCTTCGATCAAGGTGCAGCGCCGGCCGACGTGCCCGCCGCCGGTACCGACAAGCCGCGCGTCCCCGCCCCCGCGCCGCGCCCGGCGCGCAGCGGCCGCACGCCGCCGGAGGAGCCGGAGGCGTTTCATCGCTGGATCGAGATCGAGAAGCTCAAGGTCGAGCTGAAGCGGCTGGAATTCGACGCGCAGCACCTGCAGGCCGCCGCCGAGCCCGCCTCCAACATCCTCGGCTATGCCACGCTGGCGCTGATCGCCGCCGTCGCCGGCATGCTGATCTATGTCGTGGCGACGCTGGTTCCGCTGCGCGAGGAGGTCTCCCGCCTGCGGGCGGCGCAGGCTGTGGCGCCCGCCGTGACGGCCGTCGCGCCCGCTCCGGCGCCGCAGATCGCCCAGGCGCCCGCTGCGCAACCTCCTGCAGAAACAGCGAAATCCGACGCACCGCCGCCTGAGGCGGCAACGCCTGCGCCCGCCTCCGAGCCGGCCGCCGCACCTGCCGAGACCGCGCCGGTCAACGCCGCCCAGAACCCGCCGCCTGCCGCGACGCCGGCGCCGGTCACCTATACGGTGCGCATCTTCGCCACCGCCTCGGCGGACAAGGGGAAGCTGGAGCGCTTCGCCAATGTCGCCAGGGCGGCGGGATTCACCGTCGACGTCTCGGCGGCGGAGGTGTTCCAGCCGCTGCGCAACGCGATCTCCTATCATCCCTCGGTGACGGATGCCGCCAACAGGCTCGCCAGGGCGCTGCAAGCCAAGTATCCCGGCATCAATCTCGATAGCCGCGCGTCGCCATCCATCACCGACTACGCGAAAAACACGTTGATCCTCAACATCATGGACGACGCGATCAACTGATCGCGCCTCACGGCTTGAACCGGCGCCTGAGCGCCTCCGAGCCGCGCGCCAGCAGGCCGGCATCGGAGCCGACGGCGGTGAACAGGCATCCAGCCTCAATGTAGCGCTTCGCCAGGCCCTCGTCGCCGGTGAGGATTCCGGCCCGGTTTCCGGCCTGACCGATGCGACCGATGAGGTGTACGATGAGCCCGACGACAGCCTCGTTTCCCTGGTCGCCGAGATAGCCGATGGCGGCCGAGAGGTCACCCGGCCCGATGAACACCCCGTCCACCCCCGGCACCGCGCAGATCGCCTCCAGATTGTCCACGCCGCGCTGGGATTCGATCTGCACCAGCACGCAGATCTCCTCATGGGCGCGCGTGTAGTAGTCCGGCACCCGGCCGAAGCGGGACGAGCGCGCCGTGGCGGCGAAGCCGCGCACCCCCTCCGGCGGATAGCGGGTATAGGAGACGGCGGCGGTGGCCTCCTCGGCGGTCTCGACCATCGGGATGAGGAAGCTCTGCACCCCGGCATCGAGGAAGCGCTTCACCCAGATCGGGTCGTTGACCGGCGGACGCACGATCGGCTGCACCCGGTTCTCCATGCAGGCCTGCAGCTGGCACAGCACCATCGGCAGCTCGTTGGGCGAGTGCTCGGTGTCGAGGAGCAGCCAGTCATAGCCGGAGCCGGCGAGGATCTCGACGGAGATGTGGCTGGCGAGGCTGCACCACAGGCCGATCTGCTGCTCGCCGGCATGGAGGCCGCGCTTGAAGTGGTTGACGGGCAGGTCCAAGGGATCAGTCCTTCCGATAAATCGCGCCGATGGATGGCGCTAGAAGATCGAGGGTTCGCCGACGGGAGCGCCGAACGAGGTTTTCAGGAAGTCGAAATCGCAGCCGAGATGCGCCTGCTCGATATGCTGGGAGAACATCCAGCCATAGCCGCGCTCGTAATGCGGCGCCGGCGGCGTCAGCGCCGCCCGGCGGCGGGCGAGCTCCTCGGCGTCCACCTTCATGTCGATGCGGCGGGCCGGCACGTCGACGCTGACGAGATCGCCGGTGCGCAGCAGCGCCAGCGGGCCGCCGACATAGCTCTCCGGGGCGACATGCAGGATGCAGGCGCCATAGCTGGTGCCGCTCATCCGCGAGTCGGAGAGGCGCAGCATGTCGCGCACCCCCTGCTTCACCAGCTTCTTCGGAATCGGCAGCATGCCCCATTCCGGCATGCCCGGCCCGCCCAGCGGCCCGGCATTGCGCAGCACCAGCACGTGGTCGGGCGTGACGTCGAGAGTCTCGTCGTCAATGGCCGCCTTCATGCTCGGGTAGTCGTCGAAGACCAGCGCCGGGCCGGTATGCACCAGCAGATGCGGGGCGCAGGCGCTCGGCTTGATGACGCAGCCGTCCGGCGCCAGGTTGCCGCGCAGTACCGCCAGCGCGCCCTCGGCATAGATCGGGTTCTCGACGGTGCGGATGACGTCGTCATTATAGACGGTGGCGCCGGCGATGTTCTCGCCGACCGTGCGGCCGGAGACGGTGAGCGCATCGAGATGCAGCAGGTCGCCGAGCCGGTTCATCAGCGCCGGCAGGCCGCCGGCGAAGTAGAAATCCTCCATCAGATAGGCGTCGCCGCTGGGGCGCACATTGGCGATGACCGGCACGATGCGGCTGGCGCGGTCGAAATCGTCGAGGCGGATATCGACCCCGGCGCGGCGCCCTTGCGCAATCAGATGGATGATGGCGTTGGTGGAGCAACCCATCGCCATGGCGACGGCGATGGCGTTCTCATAGGCCGGGCGGGTCTGGATGCGGGCCGGGACGAGGTCCTCCCACACCATCTCGACGATGCGCCGGCCGCAGGCGGCGGCCATGCGGTTATGCCCGGCATCGGCCGCCGGTATCGAGGTGGCGCCGGGCAGCGTCATGCCGAGCGCCTCGGCGATGGCGGTCATGGTGCTCGCCGTTCCCATGGTCATGCAATGGCCGAAGGAGCGGGCAATGCCGCCCTCGATCTCGTTCCACGCCTTCTCGTCGATATTGCCGGCGCGGCGCTCGTCCCAGAACTTCCAGGCATCCGAGCCGGAGCCGAGGGTCTTGCCCTTCCAGTTGCCGCGCAGCATCGGCCCGGCCGGCATGAAGACGGCCGGCACCCCGGCGCTCGTGGCCCCCATGAGCAGCGCCGGGGTGCTCTTGTCGCAGCCGCCCATCAGCACCGCGCCGTCGATCGGATGGGCGCGGATGCCCTCCTCCACCTCCATGGCGAGGAAGTTGCGGTAGAGCATGGAGGTCGGCTTGAGGAAGGTCTCGGAGGCCGAATGCACCGGCAGCTCCAGTGGGAAGCCGCCGGCCTGCAGCACGCCGCGCTTCACATCCTCCACCCGTTCCTTGAAATGGCCGTGGCACGGGTTGAAGTCCGACCAGGTGTTGAGGATGCCGATGACCGGCTTGCCGACCCAGTCCTCCGGCGCGTAGCCCATCTGCCGCAGGCGCGAGCGATGGCCGAAGCTACGCAGGTCGTCATGGGCGAAATAACGGGCGCTGCGCAGCGTTTCGGGAGTCTTCACGGTCGGGATCTTCGGATGGGCGTTCATGAGGCACCTGTGGAGGAGCGGCGGTCGGTCGGGGGAGTGAGGGCTGCCGGCAAGGGCGGCGCCCTTAAGCTGCTTGGAGGCCCGGCTGCGCCGGGCATCTCGGCATGACGGGTTTTGAATCATGAGCCACGGAACGCGCCCGTCAGATTGAAAGCGTACCCCTGTTTTCCCTCTCCCCGACGGGGAGAGGTGGCCCGCGAAGCGGGTCGGTGAGGGGGACTCGCCAGCGGAAGCAAAGAGCCCCTCACCCCGGCCCTCTCCCCGACGGGGAGAGGGAGAAGACCCGCCGTTTCATCACTGCGTCGCGATGTTGCCGGCGCTGACGACCTGCCGCCAGCGGGCTTCCTCGGCCGCCTGGAAGGCGGCGAACTGCTCGGGCGTGCTGGCGACCACCTCGAAGCCCATCTCGTTGAACTTCGCCTTCACCGCGGGATCGGCGAGGCCGGCGGCCATGGACTTCACCACCCTGGCCCTGACGTCGGCCGGCAGGCCCTTGGGCGCGGCGGCGGCCTGCCAGGAATAGACTTCCAGCCCGCCGACCCCGGCTTCCTTCATGGTCGGCACGTCCGGCAGCACCGGGTTGCGCTCGGCGGCGGTGACGCCCAGCACCTTCAGCTTGCCGGCCTTGATGTGGCTCGCCACCGAGCCGAGATTCTGGAACGAGACGTCGGCATGGCCGGCGATCAGGTCGCCAATGGCCGGGCCGCCGCCCTTGTAGGGCACATGGATGCCGGTGGTGCCGGTCTTCTGCCAGAACAAGGCCGCGGTGAGATGGTCCGACGAGCCGACGCCCGAGGAGGCGAAGGTGACCTTGTCCGGGTTCTTCTTCAGATAGTCGACGAGTTCCTTCACCGAACCCACCGGGAAATTCGGGTTGGCGACCAGCACGTTGGGCGTGCGCACCGCCACGGTGACCAGGTCGAAATCCTTCTTCGGGTCATAGCCGAGCGCGGGGTTCAGCGCCGGATTGATGGCGAACACGCCGATCGAGCCGACCAGCAGCGTGTAGCCGTCCGGCGGCGAATTCTTCACATGCTGGGCGCCCGTCGCGCCGTTGGCGCCGGGGCGGTTGTCGATGACCACCGGCTGGCCCAGCGTCTCCGGCATTTTCGAGGCGACGAGGCGCGCGGTGGAATCCGACGCGCCGCCGGGCGGGAACGGCACCACGATGGTGAGCGGCCGGTCGGGATAGGTGTCGGCGGCAGCCGGCACGGCGATGCCGGCGACCGCCGCGAGCGCGGCCACCGAGGCGACGAGCGAGCGGCGGGATATCGAGCGAGAAGAGCGCGAGCGGGACATGTTTCCTCCTGTTCGTCCGTCTGGACCGGGTGGAGGCGGGCCGTTGGCGCGGCCGTGTCGCCTCCCCTGCATTCCCGTCTGGTGCGGGACCGGCGCTTCGGCGCCGTTGACACACTAAAGCGCTAATGCATCAGTGAAGTCAACACGCGGCTGCTGTAGGATCGGCCTCATGAACATCACCGCGATTCCACGCCCCTCCCGCGACCCGCACCGCCATGCGGCGCCGCAGGTGTTCGACTATCTGCGCGAGCGCATCGTCAACCTGGAACTGCCGCCGGGGGCGCTGATCTCGCGCGCCGAGCTGCAGGACCTGTTCGGCTTCTCCTCGACGCCGGTGCGCGACGCGCTGCTGCGGCTGCAGGAGGAATCGCTGGTGGAGATCTTCCCCCAGCACGCCACGGTGGTGAGCCCGATCGATCTGAGGCTCGCGCGGCAGGCGCAGTTCCTGCGCCGCTCCATCGAGCAGGAGGCGGTGCGGACCATCGCCCTGATGCCGGCGGCCGAGCGGGCGCCGGTGACGGCGCGGCTGGAGACCGCCATCGAGATCCAGGCGGCGCTGCTCGGGCGCGGCGACCTCGAGGCCTTCCACGTCGCCGACCGCGACTTCCACAAGCTGTTCTTCGACGCCGTGGGGGTGCCGGACCTGTGGCTGATGGCGCGCCGGCATGCCGGCCATATCGACCGCATCCGCCGGCTGCACCTGCCGATCCCCGGCAAGGCCGAACAGGTGATCGCCGACCACCGCGCCATCGTCGCCGGCATCGCGGCCGGCGATGTCGAGGCGGCGCAGGCGGCGCTGCGGCTGCACCTGTCGAAGTCGCTGGCCTTCACGCCGGACCTCAGGGCGCGCTGGCCGGATTATTTCCGCGACTGATCAGCCGGCGGGCTTCAGCATGCCTTCGGCGATCAGCGCGTCGAGCGCGCTGGCGAGCCGCGCCGCCGCCGCCGCCGACAGCGCACCGACCGGCGGCAGCGAGGTGCCGATCGGCAGGCCGATATGGGCGAAGGCGCGGCGCACCGCTTCCGGGAACTGCTCGGCGAACAACGCGTCCATCAGCGGGTTCAGCCGCCCCTGCATCGCCAGCGCCTCGGCAACGCGCCCCGATTGCGCCAGCGCCTGCACCTCGCCCCAATAGCCCGGCAGCAGCGCGGCGGAGGTGAGCACGCCGCCTTTGGCGCCGAGCATCACCTGCTGCACGAACAGCGTGTCCTGGCCGGAGAGCAGGCTGAAATCCGCGTCGATCAGCTTCGAGAGCTGGTCGAGATGATAGAGGTCGGTGTTGGATGCCTTGATGCCGACGATGAGTCGCTCCTGCGCCATGCGGGCGATGGTGGCCGGCGCGGTGACGACATGGGCGCGGAACGGGTTGTCGTAATACAGGATCGGCAGCTTCAATTCCGGCGCCAGCGCCCGGAAATAGCGCAGCACGCCGTCCTGGTCGGTGCGGGCGTAATAGGGCGGGATCACCATCAGCCCGTCGGCGCCGGCGGCGCGGTACGCCCGCCCGGTATCCACCGCCCCGCCGAAGCCGGGATCGAGCACGCCGCCGATCACCGGCACCCGGCGGGCCGCCACCGCGACGGTGACCTCCATCACCCGCCGGCGGGTCTCGAAGCCGAGCGAGGTCGCCTCGCCGGTGCCGCCGAGCGGGACCAGCCCGGAGGCGCCGCGGGCGATCTGGTAGTCGACGAGACGCTCCAGGGCCGGCTCGTCCAGCGAGAAATCGGCCTTGAGCGGGGTCGGAAAGGCGGGGATCAGCCCGCGGAACATCGGTTCGCCCATGGCGCGTCTCCCTCAGCCCAGATGGATCCAGGTGGCCTTCAGCTCGGTATATTTCTCCAGCGCATGCAGCGACTTGTCGCGTCCGAAGCCGGACTGCTTGAAGCCGCCGAACGGCGAGGAGATGTCGCCGTGGTCGAAGCAGTTCACCCACACGACGCCGGCCCGCAGCGCCGACGACGCCTTGAACGCCTTGGCGATGTCGCGGGTCCACACCGCCGCGGCGAGGCCGTAGCTGGTGTCGTTGCCGATGCGGATCGCCTCGTCGACATCGCTCGCCGCCAGCGTCGCCAGCACCGGCCCGAAGATCTCCTCGCGGGCGATGGTCATGTCGCTGGTGACGCCGTCGAACAGGGTCGCCTCAATGAAGCAGCCCTCCGAGGCGAGGCGCCGGCCGCCGAGGCGCAGCGTGGCGCCCTCCGCCTCGCCGGTCGCGATATAGGCCATCACCCGCTCGGTCTGTTTCGCGTCGACCATGGCGCCCATCTCGGTCGCCGGATCGAGCGGGTCGCCGAGCCGGATGGCGCCGCCGACCGCGATGACCTTCTCGACCACCTCGTCCTTGACGCTCTCCTCGACGATCAGGCGCGAGCCGGCGTTACACACCTCGCCCTGATTGTAGAAGATGCCCCAGGCGGCGGCGGTGGCGGCGGCATCGAGGTCCGGCGCGTCGGCGAGGATGATGTTCGGGCTCTTGCCGCCGCATTCGAGCCCGACCCGCTTGAGGTTCGACTGACCGGAATATTGCATGAAATACTTGCCGACCTCGGTGGAGCCGGTGAAGGCGACCGCGTCGACGTCCATGTGCAGGCCGAGCGCCCGGCCGGCGGTCTCGCCGAAGCCGGGCAGCACGTTGAACACCCCGTCGGGAATGCCGGCCTCCGCCGCCAGCTCGCCGAGCCTGATGGCGGTGAGCGGCGACTGCTCGGCCGGCTTGAGGATCACCGAATTGCCGGCGGCCAGGATTGGGCCGAGCTTCCACGCCGCCATCAGCAGCGGGAAGTTCCACGGCACCACCGCCGCCACCACGCCGAGCGGCTCGCGGCGGATCAGCGACACCGCGCTGGAGGCGGTCGGGGCGATCTCGTCATACACCTTGTCGATGGCCTCGGCGTACCAGTCGATGCACTGGGCCGAGAGCGGCAGGTCGACGGCGAGGCTGTCGCGGATCGGCTTGCCCATGTCGAGCGTCTCGATCAGCGCCAGTTCTTCCGTGTGAGCGGAGATGAGGTCGGCGAAGGCCTTGAGCCGCTTCTTGCGATCGCGCGGCGCCATGCGCGACCAGGCGCCGGACTCGAAGGCCGCCCGCGCCACCCTCACCGCGTGGTCGACATCCCCGGCCTCGCAGGCGGCGACCGCCGCCAGCGGCCTGCCGGTGGCGGGATTGACGCAGTCGAAGGTCCTGCCGGACAGCGCCGGCACGTAGCGGCCGCCGATGAAGGCGCGGCCATTCAGGGAAAGCGACGCGGCGCGCGCGTGCCAATCGATCGAAGCGGGCATGATGACTTTCCGAAACCGGCGGCGGTGCGCCCAAACATGCGTCCATGATAGGAGCTCGGGCCGGGGTCCTCCAGCCAAATTTTTGGATTTCTGAAAATTGGTTTGGCTTCTTCATGAGATGCCGCTATCCGTGTAGGCTGTGAAAGCCCGCGGGAACGATCGCGGGCAGCGATGGAACAGTGGACGCGCCCGATCGATGCCGCACATCAAGACCGTCGACGACAGCGCAGCGCGATCCCAGAACGGCACGGCCCATTCCGACGACGAAACCCAGAAGCTGGGGCGGCGGATTCGTGATCTGCGGTCCAAGGCCGGCATGACGCTATCCGACCTCGCCAAGGCCACCGGCGTGTCGATCGGCACGCTGTCCCAGCTCGAACGCGGCCTCGTCTCGCCGACGGTGCGCACCGTCTACACCGTCGCCAACGCGCTCGGCGTGATGCCGGCCTGGCTGATCGACCCCTCGCAAATGCCGGCCCGCACGGCCGAAAGCCGTTATATCGTCAGGGCCGGGCAACGCTCGCGCCTGCTCGACATCGACGGCATCCGCAAGGACATCGCCTCGCCGGCGGCCAGCGAGCGGCTGCGCGGCTTCTTCATGGTGATCCAGCCCGGCTGCACCTCCGGCGCCCAGCCCTATTCGCACAAGGGCGAGGAGATCGGCTTCCTGCTCTCCGGCTCGCTGGAGCTGCAGATCGACGGCGAGACCTTCAGCCTCAACGAGGGCGACTGCTTCGCCTTCTCCAGCGAGATCCCCCACCAATTCGCGAATCTCGGCGCCCGCCCGGCCTCGGTGTTCTGGGTCAACGCCAATATTTAGCGCGTTCAGATTTCAGAATTTTGAAATCTCACATTGCGCTTCCGAAAACCCGCTGCCATAGTTTCGCGGTTCGCCGACGGGGAGCCACGAGGGTTTTCCGCCGCGCCACGGAACGCAGGGACGCGCCGCCATTGGCCCATTCACCTTCCGCATCCGATCTCGGCCGCTGGTCGGCGCTGCTCCTGCTGGCGCCGCTGACGCTGCTGATGCTGGCGATGCTGCTCTATCCGCTGGCGCTGACGGTGTGGACCAGCGTCTATGACGGCTCGCTGTCGCTCCGGGCCTATGCCGAGCTCGCCACCAGCACGCTGTTCCTGAAAGTGCTGCGCAACACCTTCGAGATCGCCATTGCCGGCACGCTGGTGAGCCTGCTGTTCGGCTATCCGGTGGCGATGCACCTCGCCGCCCAGCCGCCGAGCCGGCGCACCGCCTATCTCATCATGGTGATGCTGCCGTTCTGGACCAGCATCCTGGTCAAGAGCTTCGCCCTCGTCGCGGTGTTCGGCAACCAGGGGCTGATCAACCAGTTCCTCGGCTTCGTCAGCGGCGGCCAGATCAACCTGCCGATGATGTTCAACCGCGTCGGCGTGATCCTCGGCATGATCAATTTCCTGCTGCCCTTCATGATCCTCTCGATCCTCGGCAGCCTGCTCGCGCTCGACCGCACGCTGATCCTCGCCGCCGAGACCATGGGCGCCGGGGCGCTGCGCATCTTCTGGAAGATCACCCTGCCGCTCAGCCTGCCCGGCGTGATCGCCGGGGTGCTGATCAACATCACCCTGTCGATCGGCATGTACATCACCCCCGCCCTGCTCGGCGGGCGGCAGGACATGATGGTGGCCAACCTCGTCGACTTCTACACCCGCCAGACGCTGGACTGGACCGCCGCCTCCGCCACCGCCGTGGCGCTGCTGGCGATATCCGGCCTGCTGGTCGCCCTGCTCGGCCGGGTGCGCGGCGCCGCCGGATTGTCGGGAGCGGCGGCATGAACGCGCTGTTCGGCTCCAGCCGCCTCGCCCGCGTCCTCGTCTCGGCGGCGGCGTGGGCCTGCTATGTCTTCCTCGTGGTGCCGAGCCTCGTCGTCATCCCGATCTCGTTCGGCAATCCGGGCCAGATCGAGTTCCCGCCGCGCCAGTTCACGCTGGAGCTCTACCGCCAGTTCTTCACCGATGCCGCCTGGTGGGGCTCGATGGTGCAGAGCCTCGTCGTCGCCACCGCGACGACGCTGCTGGCGCTGGTGCTGGCGGTGCCGGCGGCCTATGCGCTCGCCCGCTCGAACCTGCCGGGACGCGGTGCGCTGCGCGGCCTGTTCATGATGCCGATGCTGGTGCCGGTGATCGTGCTCGGCCTCGGGCTGTATCTGCAATTCGCCAATTGGGGCCTGCTCGACACCACGGCCGGCATCGTGCTGGCGCATGTCATGCTGACCACGCCCTATATCATGGTGTCGGTGATGTCCGGCCTGCACCATTCCGACAAGGCGCTGGAGACGGTGGCCGCGATCATGGGCGCCTCGCGCCCGACCATCTTCTTCCGCGTGGTGCTGCCGCAGCTCAAGCCCGCCATCGCGGTGGGGGGGCTGTTCGCCTTCCTGATGTCGCTCGACGAGGTGGTGGTGGCCTATTTCCTCACCGGCACCAATGCGATGACGCTGCCGGTCAAGATGTACTCCTCCATCCGCTGGGAGCTGACCCCGGTGCTGGCGGCGGTCTCGACGCTGCTCACCGTGCTGTCGCTGCTGATCGCGCTCGGCATCATCGCCCTGCAGCGCAAGACCGAGGCCCGCTCATGAATGCCCCCGCCCCCGCCATGGTCGAGCTCCAGGGCGTCGCCAAGCGCTATGGCGACGTCGCGGCGCTGCACCGCATCGACCTGTCCATCGCCAGGGGCGAGTTCGTCACCCTGCTCGGCCCCTCCGGCTCCGGCAAGTCGACGCTGCTCAACCTCATCGCCGGCATGGTCGCGCCGAGCTCGGGCCGCATCGTCATCGACGGGCGCGACGCCACCACGCTGCCGACCAACCGGCGCGGCCTCGGCATGGTGTTCCAGAACTACGCGCTGATGCCGCACATGACGGTGTTCGAGAACATCGCCTTCCCGCTGCAGGTGCGGCAGGTGCCCAAGCACGAGATCGCGCGCCGGGTGGCGCAGGTGCTCGACCTGATCCAGCTCGGCCATGTGGCTGGCCGCCGGCCGCGCGAGCTTTCCGGCGGCCAGCAGCAGCGCATCTCGCTGGCGCGCTGCATCGTCTACAACCCGGCGCTGATCCTGATGGACGAGCCGCTCGGCGCGCTCGACAAGAAGCTGCGCGAGCAGATGCAGCTGGAGATCAAGCGCCTGCACGCCGAGCTCGGCATCACCATGCTCTACGTGACGCACGACCAGGACGAGGCGCTGACCATGTCCGACCGCATCGTGCTGATGAATGGCGGCCGCATCGAGCAGCAGGGCGCGCCGGAAGCGCTGTATTTCAAGCCGGAGACGGTGTTCTCGGCCGAGTTCATCGGCTCGTCGAACCTGATCCCCGGCACGGTGGCGATCGGCGCCGACGGCACCTATGCGCTGGCAACCGCCTTCGGCCGGCTGGACGTGCCGGCGCCGGAGCGGGCGATGGCGGCCGGCGAGAGGGCGGTGCTGCTGGTGCGCCCGGAGAACATGCAGCTCACCGACCGCGCCGGGGCGTCGAGCATCCCCGGAAAGCTCGAGGATTCGATCCTGCTCGGCGGCGTGGTGCGGCATTTCCTGCGCTGCGCCGACGGCACGACCCTGGTCGTGCAGGAACTCAACCAGCCCGGCCGCCCCGGCGCCCGCCGCGGCGAGGAGGTGCGCGCCGCCTGGCAGCCGGGGCATGGCCGCCTGCTGCCGCCGCCGCCGAACTGAGCCTTACCGATCCAGCCATAAAAACAGGGGAACGTGCTTATGACCAAGATGACCTTCTCGACGTCGCGGCGCGGCCTGCTGCGCGGCGGTGCCGCCGGCCTCGCCGGGCTGATCGCCGCTCCCGCGGTATTCACCGGCCGGGCGGCCGCGGCCGACACCACGCTCACCGTCACCTCCTGGGGTGGCGACTACAACAAGTCGGTGCGCGAGGTGTTCGCCGACCCGTTCACCAAGGAGACCGGCATCGCGGTGACGCTGGTCGACAATGGCGACATGGCCAAGGTGAAGGCGCAGGTGCAGGGCAATGCCGTGCAGTGGGACGTGATCGACGCCCCCGCCGCCTTCGCCACCTCCGGCGCCCGCGACAAGCTGTGGGAACCGCTCGACATGTCGATCGTCAAGCCCGGCCCGCTGGTCGCCCAGCCGGCGGCGGACTACATGCCGATGTATCTCTATAGCGGCGGCCTGCTGTGGGATTCCAAGCGCACCCCGGACGGCAAGCACCCGGTGGATTTCGCCGGCTTCTACGATTTCGAGAAGTTCCCCGGCCGCCGGGTGATGCGCTCGCTCGCCTCGGAGACGCTGGAAGTGGCGCTGGTCGCCGACGGCGTGGCGCCGAAGGACCTCTATCCGCTCGACGTCGAGCGCGCCTTCAGGGCGCTCGACCGCATGAAGCCGCACGTCTCCAAATGGGCGGCGACCACGCCGGACCAGGTGAACGCGGTGGTGCAGAACGAGGGCGACTTCTCCTACAGCTACTTCAACCGCGTGAAGAGCGCGCAGAAGGCCGGCGCGCCGCTCGCCTTCTCCTTCGAGCAGACGGTGAACTCGCTCGACTATTTCGCGGTGCCGAAGGGCACGAAGAACAAGGAAGCGGCGATGCGCTTCATCGATTTCTGCCTCAAGCCCGACCGCCAGGTGGCCTGGGCGGTGCGCGGCTATTACCTGCCCAACAGCGTCGCCGCCATGGACGAGGTGAAGGCCTCGCCCGCCGGCGATTTCCTGCCCGACCTTACCAATGGCAAGAACGTCATCGTGAACTCCCAGTGGTGGGGCGAGAACTATACCGCCATGCAGAAGCGCTACGCCGAGTGGATGCTGACCTGAATTCGGCGTGACCCCGCCCCGTCCCGGCCTATCGGGGCGGGGTGCATTGCTGCTGATTCCTGCAGACCGCCTCCGCTTTCAGGTTCGACCATCATGTCCCCGACCGCCACGCCCGACGCCGCCACGCCCGATACCCCCACGCCCGACGCCGCCTTCCTCGCCAGGCTGAGCTCGATCGTCGGGGAGCGCTATGTCGTCACCGACCCCGCCGATACCGCGCCTTTCCTCACCGACCATCGCGGCCGCTACCACGGTACGGCGCTGGCGGTGGTGCGGCCGGCAGGCACCGACGAGGTGGCGAAGGTGGTGAAGGCCTGCGCCGAGGCGGGTGTCGTGGTGGTGCCGCAGGGCGGCAATACCGGCCTGTGCGGCGGCGCGACCCCGCTCGACCCGCGCCCCGGCATCGTGCTGCGGCTCGACCGGATGAACCGCATCCGCGCGGTGTCCCCCGCCGAGGAGACCGTCACCGTCGAGGCCGGCTGCATCCTCGCCGAGATCCAGGCCGCCGCCGCGCGCGAGGGCCTGCTGTTCCCGCTCAGCCTCGGCGCCGAGGGCAGCTGCCAGATCGGCGGCAACATCGCCACCAATGCCGGCGGCATCGCGGTGCTGCGCTACGGCAACATGCGCCAGCTGGTGCTCGGCCTCGAAGTGGTGCTCGCCGACGGCACCGTGCTCGACGGGCTGCGCCGGCTGCGCAAGGACAATGCCGGCTACGACCTGAAGCAGCTGTTCATCGGTGCCGAGGGCACGCTCGGCGTCGTCACCGGCGCGGTGCTGAAGCTGTTCCCGGCGATCCGCTCGCGCTCCATCGCGCTGATGCAGCTCGAAAGCGTCGAGGATGCGCTCGCCATGTTCGAGCGGGCGCGCAAGGTGTTCGGCGAGCGCATCTCCAGCTTCGAGATCATCGGCGCGTCCTACATGGATTTCGTGCTGCGCTATGTGCCCGGCACGGTGATGCCGTTCGCGCAGTCGTCGCCCTGGTATCTGCTGCTGGAAGCCGGCGATTCCCAGCCCGGCGCGCCGCTGGAGGCCGCGATGGAGGGCCTGCTCGCCGAGGCCTTCGAGGCCCGGCTGATCAGCGACGCGACCATCGCTTCCAGCCTCGCGCAGGAGGAGGCGATCTGGAAGCTGCGCCACGGCGTGACCGGCGAGTTCAAGCTCGCCGGCAAGACCATGTCGCACGACACCTCGGTGCCGGTGGCCGAGCAGCCCGCCTTCGTGAAACAGGTGGAGGACGGCGTGCTGGGCGCCTATCCCGACGCCAATGTGATGATGGTCGGCCATATCGGCGACGGCAACATCCATGTCGTGGTGCTGTTCCCGCATGAGCGCTTCGCGACCTCCGAAGAATTCGAGGCGGCGTCCGACGCTGTCGACGTGATCATCGACGATGTCGCCATGGCGCTCGGCGGCAGCATCACCGCCGAGCACGGCGTCGGCACCACCTACCGCAAGCGCCTTGCCCGCACCAAGAATCCGGCCGAACTTGCGGTGATGCGCCGGATCAAGGCGGTGCTCGATCCCGGCGGGCTGATGAACCCCGGCAAGATATTCCTCGCCGATACCGCCGCCTGACCGGCGCGCCCTCACCGGCCCGGAGGCCGAACCGCAATGACCGCCATCGTGAGCGCACCTTCGAGCCTGCCGCCGAACGTCTACCAGCTCGACGCACCGCCGGCGCCGCCGACGCCGCCGCTCGACGGCTCCCGCCGTGTCTCGGTGGCGATCATCGGCGGCGGCATCGTCGGGCTGACCGCCGCGCTGCACCTGGCCGAGGCGGGCGTGGAGACGCTGGTGCTGGAGGCCGGCGAACCCGGCTGGGGCGCCTCCGGCAATAATGGCGGCCAGCTCAATCCGGGCCTCAAGTTCGACCCCGACATGGTGGAGCGGACCTACGGGCCCGACCTCGGCCGCCGCATGGTGGCGTTCGGCTGGAACACGCCGACGCGGGCGCTGGAGCTGATCGAGCGCCTCGGCATCGCCTGCGACGCGCATCGTGGCGGCACGCTGCGGGTGGCGCGCAGCGCGAAAGCGCGGACCGGCGTGGAGGAAACCGCCCGCCAATGCATCGCGCGCGGCATGCCGGTGAGCTTTCTCGACCGCGCGGCGACCGAAGAGGCCACCGGCACCGCGGCCTATTTCGGCGCCATGCACGACGCGCGCGGCGGCAATCTCAACCCGCTCGCCTATACGCGCGGCCTCGCCGGCGCCGCCATCGCCGCCGGGGCGAGCGTGCATGGCCGGACGAAGGCGACCGCGCTGCGCCGCGGCGGGCACGGCTGGTCCATCGACACGCCGGCGGGCACGGTGGAGGCGGAGAAGATCCTCATCGCCACCAATGGCTTCACCGACGATCTGTGGCAGGGGCTGCGGCAGACCGTCGTGCCGGTCTACAGCGCCATCGCCGCCAGCGAGAAGCTGGGCGCCGACCGGCTGGCCGGCATCACGCCCGGCCGGCCGTCGATCTATGAGAGCGGACGCATCACCGTCTATTACCGCATCGACGCGCAGGGCCGGCTGCTGATGGGCGGGCGCGGGCCGATGCGGGCGATCCGCACGCCGGACGCCCTCGCCTATCTCACCGACTATGCGGCGACGCTCTGGCCGCAGCTGGCCGGCATCGGCTGGACCCATGGCTGGAACAGCCAGCTGGCGGTCACCAAGGACCACTGGCCGCATGTGCACGAGCCCTCGCCCGATGCGCTGATCTATCTCGGCTGCAACGGGCGCGGCGTGGCGCTGGGCACCGCCATCGCCGAACAGCTCGCCGGACGGCTGCTGCATGGACGCGGCTTCACGCTCGACCTGCCGGTCGTCGAGCCGAAGCCGATCGCCTTCCACGGCTTCTGGCCGCTGGGGGTGCAGGCGGCGGTGCTGCACGGGCGGATCATGGACCGGCTGGGCCTCTGAGGGCGCCGCCTTCCCGGACCGGGCGCGCTTTCCCGCCGATCGGCGTTCGGGCCCGACCGACGGGGCGCGGGGTCAGTTCATCCACAGGCCGCCGGTGACGTTGATCGCCTGCCCGGTCATGTAGGCGGCCTCGTCGGAGGCGAGGAAGGCGACCACGCGGGCGATGTCGTCCGGCACGCCGACGCGGCCGATCGGGATCGTCGCTTCGCGCTCCTTGGCCGTCGACAGTCCCTGCTCACGGGACATGCGGTCGGCCTCGTCGCGCATGCGGGTGCCGACGATCGAGCCCGGACACACCGTGTTCACATTGATGCCGAGCGGCGCCACCTCGGCGGCGAGCGCCTGGGTAAAGGCGATGACCGCCGCCTTGGAGGCCGAGTAGGGCGCGTAGCTCGGCTTGCCGATCTTGGCGAACCACGACGCGATGTTGACGATGCGCCCGCCGCGCCGTTCGATCATACCCGGCAGCACCGCCTGGGAGACGTTGAACACGCTGTCGGTATTGATGGCGAACACCCGGCGCCACAGCGCCATGTCGATGTCCACCACCTTGCCCACGGCGGTGATGCCCGCGTTGTTGACCGCAATGTCGACCTTGCCGAAGGCGCGCTCCGCCGCGACGACGGCCGCCTTGACGCCCTCATGGTCGGCGACGTCGACGGCGAGCGCGAGCGCGCGGCGGCCGAGCGCCTCCACCATGGCGGCGGTCTCCTGCGCGCCATCGCGGTCGAGGTCGAGGATGGCGACGTCGCAGCCCTCCTCGGCGAGGCGGGTGGCGATGCGCCGGCCGATGCCGACGGCACCTCCGGTGACGAGGGCCGAGCGGCCGTCGAGATTGTACATGGCACGTCGATCCCTGAGATCAGTGGGCGGCCTCGAGGCCGGGCAGGTAGATGTCCTTGATGCGCGGGTCGGCCGCCATCTTCGCCGCCGGGCCGGAGCATTGCAGCGCCCCGTGCTCCAGCGCGTAGACGTAGTCGGCCACCTCGAAGGAGAGGTCGATATTCTGCTCGACGAGGATGATCGACACCCCGCTCTCGGCGAGCCGCAGCACGATCTCGAAGATCTGGTGGATGATGATCGGGGCGAGGCCGAGCGAGGGCTCGTCGAGCAGCAGCAGCTCCGGGCCGCCCATCAGCGCCCGGCCGATCGCCAGCATCTGCTGCTGGCCGCCGGAGAGCCGGCCCGCCGACTGGCCGCGCCGCTCGCCGAGGATCGGGAACAGGCCGTAGACCATGTCGCGCAGCTCGGCGAACGACTTGCCGCGGCCGGGGATGTAGCCGGTGATCAGGTTCTCCTCGACGGAGAGCTGGAACACCCGCCGCCCCTCCGGGCAATGGCCGAGGCCGAGGCGCACCATCTGGTGCGGCTTCAGCCCGGTGACGTCCTGCCCCTTGAAGCGGACGGAGCCGCGGCTGGCGCGGTTCAGCCCGCTGATGGTGCGCAGCAGCGTGGTCTTGCCGGCGCCGTTGGGGCCGATGATGCAGACCACCTCGCCCGGCAGGACCTCAAGGCTGATGCCATGTAAGACTTTCACCCTCCCGTAGCCGGACTCGATTGCGTCGACCGCGAGCAGCGGCTTCGATGTCTCGGATCGCGCCGGGTTGTCCAAGATAGGCCTCCTGCACTTCGATGTTGGAGCGGATCTGCGCCGCGGTGCCCTGCGCCAGCAGGCGCCCGCCGCTCATCACCACGATGGTGTCGGAGATCGACATGATCAGCTTCATGTCATGCTCGATCAGCACCATCGCCATGCCGGGCGCGCGCAGGTCGAGGATGTGCCGCTTGAGCAGCTCGGTCTCGCCATGGTTGAGGCCGGCGGCCGGCTCGTCGAGCAGCAGCACGCGCGGCTCGCCGACCACGGCGCGGGCCAGCTCGACCAGCTTCTGCTGGCCGTAGGCAAGGCTGCCGGCGAGCCGATGGGCATAGGGCGCGAGGCCGAGCCGTTCCAGCACCGCATGGCAGCGCTCGCGGCGCGCCGCGCCCGCCGCCTTGCCGGCAAGGCCGAACGTATCGGCGATCAGCGTGCCGACACGCGGCGGCACCAGCGCCACTTCGAGGTTCTGCAGCACGCTCATGCCGTCGAACAGGCGGATGTTCTGATAGGTGCGGGCCAGCCCCGCATGGGCGATGCGGTGCTTGGGCAGCTTCTGCAATTCGACGTCGCCGACCAGGATGCGGCCGGACGTCACGCTGTAGGAGCCGGCCGCCATGTTGACGAGGGTCGACTTGCCGGCGCCGTTCGGGCCGATCACCGCGGTGATCAGGCCCGGCCTCACCTCGAAGGAGACGTCGTCGATGGCCTTCAGCGCGCCGAACTGCTTGGTGACGTGATCAAACCTGAGCATTGCCGCCTCCCAGCCTGCGCATCAGCCAGGTCGGCCCGAACCGGCGGCTGATGAGGCCGCGCGGGCGCGAGAGGATGATGATCACCAGCGCCATGCCGTAGAGCAGCAGCCGGTAGTCGGCATAGGCGCGCAGCATTTCCGGGATGAGAACCAGCAGCGTGGCGCCGAGCAGCGCGCCGAACGGGTTGCCGAGGCCGCCGACCACGATCACCAGCACGATGACCAGCGATTCCCAGAAGGTGAAGCTCTCCGGCGAGACGAAGCGTTGCATGGCGGCGAAGACGACGCCGCCCGCCCCGCCGATGAAGGCGCTGAAGCCGAAGGCGACCAGCTTCACCCGCGTGGTGTTGATGCCGCAGCCGCGCGCCGCGTCCTGGTCCTCGCGCACGGCGGCCAGCGCGGTGCCGAGCGCGCTCGCCTGCACACGCCACACGAACAGGAACACCACCACCATGAGGGCGACGAGCAGGTAGAGGAAGTCGATCGGCTCGGCGAGCGTCCAGCCGAACAGCGTTGCCTCGTCGATGCGGGAAATGCCCTGCGGACCGTTGGTCACGCCGTCGAGATTGTTCATCAAGAGGCGGATGATCTCGCCGAAGCCGAGCGTGACGATGGCGAGATAGTCGCCGCGCAGCCGCAGCACCGGGATGCCGAGCAGGATGCCGGCAAAGCCGGCGAGGCCGGCGCCGATGAGCAGCACCAGCGCGAAGGGCAGATGGATGTCGAACTGGCCGGACGCCAGCAGCGCCCAGGAATAGGCGCCGATGGCGTAGAAGGCGACATAGCCGAGGTCGAGCAGGCCGGCATAGCCGACCACGATGTTCAGCCCCAGGCCGAGAATGGCGTAGAGCAGGATCATGTCGAGGATGCGCAGCGGATAGGTCGGCAGGAACTGGCCGAGCACCAGCGCCAGCACCGGGATGAGCGCCATCACCGCGGCGCCACGCCAGGAATGCGACCGGGGATAGGTCATCGGGGGCGCCTCAGAAGTCACTCTTGTACACCATGGTTTCTTCGCTGACGTGCTCGCCGAGCAGGCCGGCGGGGCGGAACAGCAGGATCAGCACCAGCACGGAGAAGGCGAAGATGTCGCGATATTCGGTGCCGATCACCCCGCCGGTGAGCACCGGCATCCAGGCGGTGCCGAAGGTCTCGATGATGCCGAGCAGGAAGCCGCCCAGCACCGCGCCGGGGATCGAGCCGATGCCGCCGAGAATGGCGGCGGTGAACGCCTTCATGCCGATGACGAACCCCATGGTGAAGGTCGCCACGCCGTAGAAGGACGAATAGAGGATGCCCGCCACCGCGCCGAGGCCGGGGCCGATGAAGAAGATCAGCGAGATCGCCATGTTCGGGTTGATGCCGACCAGCGAGGCGGTCTCGGCATTCTCGGCCACCGCGCGGATGCGCACCCCGAGATTGGTGCGGTTCACGAACAGTTCCAGCCCGATCATCAGCACCACCGCCACGGTGAAGATGGTGATCTGCTTGTAGGTGACGATGGCGCCGAACAGGTCGATGGCACCGGACGGCAGGAAGGACGGGTAGATCAACGGCCGGCGGCCGCCGATCAGCATCACCGCGTTCTGGATCACCACCGCCATGCCGAGCGCCGAGAGCATCGGCGCCAGCCGCGAGGTGCGCCGCAGCGGGCGGTAGGCGACGATCTCGACGCTGACGCCGGCGAGGCCGATGATGACGAAGGTGATCAGGCCGACGAGGATGCCCCCGGCCGGATGGCCGACCACGCCGAGCGCGCCGGCCAGCGCCAGCCCGATGAAGGCGCCGGCGGTGAACAGTTCGCTATGGGCGAAATTGATGAGGCGCAGCACGCCGTAGACCATGGTGTAGCCGAGCGCGATCAGCGCATAGATCGAGCCGACCGTCAGGGCATTGATGGCCTGCTGCAGGATGAGGGCGCCCATGTGGAGCTTTCCTTGTCGCGATCGGGCAGACGATCTTCCCCGACGGGCGCGGGCCCGCCGGGGAGATGTCGGTCAGGCGAGGCTCACTTCACCAGTTCGAACTTGTCGCCCTTGACGGCGTAGAGGAACAGGAAGGGCTTCTGCAGTTCGCCGGCCGGCGTGAAGGAGACGTGGCCGACGATGCCGTCGAAGTCGCTCTTGGCGATCTCGGACACGATGCCGGCGCGGGTGAGCGGCGCGGGCGCCTTCTTCATCGCCTCGATGATGATGGTGGCTTCCACATAGCCATAGGCCGAATACGGGCCCGGCTCTTCGCCGAAAGCGGCCTTGTAGTCGGCGGCGAACTTGGCGAGCGCCGGCGAGGAGTCGTAGGGAGGCGCCTGGAAGGAGACGACGGTGCCTTCCGAGGCCGGGCCGGCGCCGGCGATGAAGTCCGGGGTGAAGGCCGAGTCGGCGGCGAAGAAGGTCGCCTTGATGCCGAGCTCGCGCGCCTGCTTCACGAACAGGCCGACCGCCGGCATGACGCCGCCGAAATAGATCACGTCCGGGTTCTCGGCGCGGATGGTGGAGAGCAGCGCGCTGAAGTCGACATCGGTCTGGGCGATGCCGGAGAAGGAGGTGACGGTGCCGCCGCCCTTGGTGAAGCTGTCGCGGAACACTTCGGCGACGCCCTGGCCGAAGGCCTGCTTGTCGTGGACGATCGCCGCCTTCTTGGCGCCGAGCTTGGCCAGCGCATATTCCGCCGGCGCCGCGCCCTGCGACAGGTCGTTGGCGATCGGGCGGAACAGGTTCTTGTAGCCGGCCTTGGTGACCTTCGGGTTGGAGGCATTGGTCACCTGCGGCATGCCGCAGCGGTTATAGACGTCGGACGAGGGAATGGTGACGCCCGAGTTGAAATTGGCGACCACGCCCAGCATGGCGGCGTTGTCGCAATGCTTCTGGGCGACCAGCGTGCCCTGCTTCGGGTCGCCGCCGTCGTCGTCGCGCAGCAGCACCAGCTTCTGGCCCTGCACGCCGCCGGCGGCATTGGCCTGGCGCACGGCGAGTTCCATGCCGTTCTGCCAGGTGGTGCCGAACAGCGCCTCGGCATTGGTGGTGGGACCGGCCGTGCCGATCACGATGTCGGCGCGCGCGGCGCCGGTCAGGGCGGCGACGGCCACCGCTGCGCAGAGTAGATTCCTGAAACGCATGCTAGTCCCCTTCTCTGATAGGGCCCGTTCGGGCCGCGTTATCGTTGGACGGGGAACCGGCACGCGCCGGCACCCTGCCCTCAAGCGATGTTGCGCGCCTTGCCGAGCCGGCCTTCGGCCAGCGACGCGATGAGATTGCGCGAGACGCGCTGGATATGCGCCCGCAGCGTGTCCCCGCCCCGGCGGATGTCGCCGAGCCGGGCAAAGGTGATCAGCGCCCGGTGGTCGCGGAGCTCGCGCTCCACGTCCTCCGCCACCGCGATCTGCAGGTTCACGTAGCGGTTGGCGTTGTCGTGCACGGTGCGGAGCAGCTTGAGCGCGATTAGGTTGCCGCTCGGGCGATACAGCGCCTCGTGGAAGCGCCAGTTCAGCTCGCCCCAGTTCTCGACGCTGCCGCTCGCCATGGCCTCGTCGGTGACCGCCTCGGCGAGGGCGAAATCCGCCTCCGTCATGTGCGGGATCGCCGCCTCGAACAGCCAGGCCTCGATGCGCAGCCGAATCTCGAACAGCTCCTCGATCTCCTCCAGCGACAGCGACGACACCACCGTGCCCTTGTGCAGTTCCGACACCACCAGCCCCTCGGCCTCGAGCTGGCGGATCGCCTCGCGCAGCGGAACGCGGGACACGCCGAGCTCGGCGGCCAGCTTCTCCTGTCGCAGCGGCGTGCCCTCGGGCAGCTGGCCGTTGATGATCCGATGTCGCAATTCGGTGACGATCTGGTCCGTCAACGACTGGCGATCGACTTTCGTCATCATTCGTCTCGCTCCATATTGAATACGATATTCAATTGATGTGAATCAACAAGCCCATTTTTTAGACGTTTATTGAAGGTATATGCTCATTTTTTAGACTTTTATTCTCATTTTTCGAAGCGTAGGGTGCATATTGTATTCAATCTATCCGGTTCACCGCGACGGGAACAGATCAATGTCCGAGCAGACAAGCGCGCCCTCCCCTCTTGGCGACGTTCTGGTGAGCCAGCCCGGCGAAGCCGTCAGCTATTGGCAGCCGATGCCGGCCAACGGCCATATCGAGGTGATCTTCGCGCCGCATATCGTGCCGATGGACCACCCGATCGGATTCGGAACCCAGACGGTACCTCCCGGCGGCTATGTGCGCGAGCACGCCCACGACCGGAACGAGGAGGTCATCTTCGTCATCAGTGGCAAGGGTCGTGCCGTCGTCGATGGCGTCGACCATCCGATGCAGCCGGGCTCGGCCTTCTTCATCGGCAAGAACCGCCGCCACATGTTCATCAACGAGGGCAGCGAGGACATTCTCTGGACCTGGCTCATCGTGCCGAACGGCCTCGAGGACTTCTTCCGGCTGATCGGCCGCGACCGCCGCCCCGGCGAGCCGGTTCCCGAGCCGTTCCCGCGCCCGGAGAACGTGCTGCAGATCGAGCGCGACACCGTGTTCGCGGCACAGCCCGCCGACCAGCGCCAGCCCTGACGCCCCAGCGCCAGCCCCGACGCCGTCGCGCCGGGCCGCTTCTTCATCGATTTCGAGGGTACCATGCGTCTCAAGGACAAGGTCGCGATCATCACCGGCTCGGCCGCCGGCATCGGTGAGGCCGCGGCGGAGATATTCATACGGGAAGGCGCCCGCGTGCTGGTCGCCGACCGCAACGGCGAGGGTGCGGCCGCGGTCGCTGCCCGGCTGGGGCCGAATGCCGCCTCGGTGGCGGTCGACGTCAGCAGCAGCGCCGACGTGAAGCGCATGATCGCCACCGCGCTGGAGCGCTTCGGCCGGCTCGACATCCTCGCCAACAATGCCGGCTACGGCATTCCCGGCTCGGTGGTCGACACCGAGGAGGACGCCTGGGACGCGCTGATGGCGGTGAACCTGAAGGGCGTCTATCTCTGCTGCAAATACGCCATCCCGGTCATGGCGGCGCAGGGCGGCGGCACCATCGTCAACACCGCCTCCAATGTCGCGACCGTCGGCATTTTCGACCGCGCCGCCTATGTCGCCTCCAAGGGCGGCGTCGCCGCGCTGACCAAGGCGATGGCGCTCGACCACGCCAAGCAGAACATCCGGGTCAACTGCGTGGCGCCGGGCGTCACCTGGTCGACCTATTTCGACAAGATGGTCGCCGAGAATCCCGACCCCGAGACCTTCAAGGAGAAGCTGAAGGCCCGCTCGCCGATCCACCGCTGGGCGAAGCCGGTGGAGATCGCCAACGCCATCCTGTGGCTGGCCTCGGACGAAGCCTCCTTCGCCACCGGCGCCATGTTCACCGTCGACGGCGGCATGACGGCCTGGTGAGGAACGGGGATCGGTGACGCGGATGGCAAGCGGGGCGCAATTCGAGGCGCATGTCGGGGCGCATGTCGGGCTGATCGGCTTCGGTGCCATCGGCCGCGACCTGCATGCGCATCTGTCCGCCCTGCCCGGCCTGCGCGTCACCGTGCTGACGCGTGGCGGCGCGCCCCTGCCGCCGGGCATCGAGGAGGTGCACTCGCTCGACGCGCTGAT
Source organism: Ancylobacter sp. GW821-FHT10E12 (assembly GCF_058809335.1). NCBI lineage: Bacteria > Pseudomonadati > Pseudomonadota > Alphaproteobacteria > Hyphomicrobiales > Xanthobacteraceae > Ancylobacter > Ancylobacter sp. GW821-FHT10E12. The sequence goes on from NZ_JBXASN010000009.1 coordinate 188,538, forward strand.
CGCCGCCGGCCCGTCGCTGGCGGTGGAAGCCGCCGGACAGGCGGCGGCGGGCGAGATGCTGCCGGCGCTGATGGAGGCGGGCATCGACGTGGTGATCGGCTCGACCGGCGCGCTCGGCGACGACGCCCTGCTCGATCGGCTGCTGGCGGCGGCGCAGAAAAGCGGGGCGCGGCTGATCGTGCCGGCCGGCGCCGTCGGAGGGCTCGACTATCTCGCGGCGCTGACGCCGGTGGCCGGCACGCGCGTCACCTATACCTCGCGCAAGCCGGTCGCCGCCTGGACTTCGGAACTGCGCGCGCTCGGCCAGGATCCCGCGGCGCTGGCGGCCGAGCATGTGCTGTTCGAGGGCACGGCGCGCGAGGCGGCGAGGCTCTATCCGCGCAACCTCAATGCCGGGCTCGCGGTGGCGCTGGCGGCCGGGCACGAGCGCACGACGGTGCGGGTGATCGCCGATCCGGCCGCGACCGGCAACACCCACGAGATCGCGGTCGAAAGCCCGGTCGGCAGCGCACGGATGCGCTTTGCCAACCTGCCCTCGCCCGCCAACCCGAAGACCTCGGCGCTCACCGCCCTCAGCCTCGCGGCGGCGGTGCGCCGGCACCTCTCCCCCATCGTCATCTAGGGAACCCGCCGCACCATGTCGCGCATTCTCGTCATCGGCGCCGGTATTGTCGGCCTGTCCTGCGCCCATGCGCTGGCAAGGGACGGGCACGCCGTCACCGTGCTCGACCGCGACCCGTCCGGCGACAAATGTTCCTTCGGCAATGCCGGGGGGCTCGGCGTCACCGAGATCGTGCCGGCCTCGGTGCCCGGCCTCGCCTGGAAAGTGCCGGGCTGGCTGTTCGACCCGCTGGGGCCGCTGTCGCTGCGGCTCGCGCATGCGCCGAGGCTGCTGCCCTGGCTGCTGCGCTTCCTCAAGTCCGGCTCCTGGGACGAGGTCGAGCGCATCACCGCCGCGCTCGCGAGCCTCGCTGCCCGCACCTATGACGACATGCTGCCGCTGCTGGCCGAGCTGGACCTCATGGGCGACCTGCACCAGGTCGGCTGCCTGTGGGTCTACGAGACGCGCGAGGGCTTCGAGGCCGACGCGCGCTTCCGCGAGCTGCGGCGGCGGCACGGCATCGTCTGCCAGGAGATCAGCGGCGCCGCCGCGCGCGACATGGAGCCGGCGCTGAGCGAGGCGGTGCAATACGCCATGTTCACCCCGCAATGGTCGCACGTCTCCGACCCCAGGCGCATCGTCGACCGGCTGCGCACCCATCTCGAGGCGCGCGGCACGACCATCGTGAAGGGCGAGGCCGCGCGCATTGACGGGCGCAACGTCGTCATGACCGACGGCCGACGGCTCGATTTCGACCGGCTGGTGATCGCCGCCGGCGCCTGGTCCGGCCGGCTCGCCGCGCAGATCGGCGACCGGGCGCTGATCGAGAGCGAGCGCGGCTACAACACCACCCTGCCCGCGCCGGGCGTGACGCTATCCCGCGAGGTGATCTTCGCCGAGCGGCAATTCGTGGCGACGCCGCTCGACATGGGCCTGCGCATCGGCGGCGCGGCGGAGTTCGCCGGGCTGGAGGCGGCGCCGAACTATGCCCGCTCCGACGCGCTGGCCGAGCTCGGCCGGCGCTACCTGCCGGGGCTCGACACCAAGGGCGGCACCCGCTGGATGGGGCATCGCCCGACCACGGCGGATTCGCTGCCCGTCATCGGCCGCTCGCCGAGGCGCGACGACGTCTTCTACGCCTTCGGCCACGGCCATACCGGCCTGACCTTCGGCCCAACCACCGGACGGCTGATCGCCGAGCTGGTGGGCGGGCGCCAAACCTCCGTCGATGTCGCGCCGTTCGCCATCGCCCGTTTCAACTAGAACGCAGGCAACGCCATGAACCCGCACACCTTTCTCTGCGTCGACGCCCATACCTGCGGCAACCCGGTCCGCGTGGTCGCCGGCGGCGCGCCGATGCTGCCCAATGTCAGCATGGCCGAGAAGCGGCAGATCTTCCTGAGGGACCATGACTGGGTGCGCAAGGCGCTGATGTTCGAGCCGCGCGGCCATGACGTGATGTCCGGCTCGATCCTCTACCCGCCCTCGCGCGAGGATTGCGAGCTCGGCGTGCTGTTCATCGAGGTGTCCGGCTGCCTGCCCATGTGCGGGCACGGCACCATCGGCACCGTCACCGTGGCGCTGGAACAGGGCTTCGTGGTGCCGCGCGTCGAGGGGCGGCTGTCGCTGGAGGTGCCGGCCGGCAAGGTCGAGGTCGCGTACACGCGCAACGGCCGCTTCGTCGACCAGGTGCGGCTGTACAATATTCCGAGCTACCTGCATGCGCAGGGCGTGACGGTCGACGTGCCGGGCTTCGGCGAGCTGACCGTCGACGTCTCCTATGGCGGCAATTACTACGCCATCGTCGAGCCGCAGGAGAACTGGGCCGGCCTCGACACGATGAACGCCGAGGCGATCCTGAAATGGAGCCCGGTGGTGCGCGAGGCGGTGCAGAAGGCGGTGGCGCCGGTGCACCCGGAGGACCCGCGCATCAACGGCGTCAGCCATGTGATGTGGGCGGACGGGCCCAGGCACCCGGAAGCCGATGCCCGCAACGCGGTGTTCTACGGCGCCAAGGGCATCGACCGCTCGCCCTGCGGCACCGGCACCTCCGCCCGCATGGCGCAGCGCGTCGCCAAGGGGCTGCTCAAGGTCGGCGACGCCTTCGTGCATGAGAGCATCATCGGCACGCTGTTCCACGGCCGGGTGGAAAGCGCCGCCGAGGTCGCCGGCCGCCCCGCCATCCGCCCCAGCATCGGCGGCTGGGCGCGGGTCTACGGCCACAACACCATCACCGTCGACGAGCGCGACCCGCTCGCCTTCGGCTTCCAGCTGGCGTGAGGAGCAGCACGATGATCATCGAGGAACGCGACTATCACATCCGTCCGGGCTACCTGAAGGACTTCGTCACCGCCTACGAGACGCTGGGCCTGCAGATCCAGAAGGACTTCCTCGGCGAGTTCGTCGGCTATTTCACCACCGAGATCGGCGAATTGAACCATGTCGTGGCGCTGTGGCGCTACGAGAGCCTCGGCGACCGCGAGGCGCGGCGCGCCCGCATGATGGCCCATGCGCCGTGGCAGGACTATCTCGACGCCATCAAGGGCATGGTCGAGCGCCAGAACACCCGCATCCTGGTGCCGACCTCCTTCTCGCCGATGAAGTGACGCGCCATGCCGCCGCTGCCCTCCCGCGCCGAGCTGATCCCGCCGAACCTGCGTCCCGGCCGTGACCTGCTGGACGAGGGCCGGCGTCTGGCGCGCGACTGGAGCGTGGGGCGCAACGCCTTTCTCGATGCGCGGGGCGTCGCCTGCGAGGCCGACTACAAGCGCACGATGGCGGCGCAGGGCCGCATCATGCAGCACGCCCATATCGGCTTCCGCTCGGTGGAGCGCACCGTCGCCGCCATCGCCGAGGTGCACGCCACCTGCGCCGCGCGCGGCGTCACGGTGGACCGCTTCGGCATCACCCTCGACTGGACCATGGGCTACCCGCCGGACATGCGTCGGGGCAGCCGGCGCGGCACCGGCATCGTGCTGGACGGGCCGGAAGCCTTCGCCCGCATCACCAATGCCGCGCCGGCCGCCGCGCATTTCGGCGACTTCATGCTCGGCCTGCCCGGCGCGCTGGAGAACACCAAGGGCGCGCTGGCGGCGGGCGCCACCGCCATCGGCAATCTCGGGCAATATTTCACCTTCCGCCTGCCGGACTGGGACGACGACGTCGCCACCACCGAAGCGACGGTGACGGCGCTGGGGCTGATCGCCGCGCAGCCGGTGGAGGTGCTGGCGCATTCCAATCTCGACGACGGCTTCGCCGGGCTGTTCGCCGACATGAGCTCGGCGCTCGGCATGGTGATCGTCGAGAAATACATCGTCGAGACGCTGATCGGCGCGCGCGCCTCGCATTGCTTCGGCCACCATTTCACCGCGCCGCTGGTGCGCATGGCCTTCCACACCGCGCTCTGCCGGGTGAGCGACACGCCGGGCACGATGATGTTCGGCAACACGGTGAGCTACAAATCCACCCCGGCCGGCAACTATGCCAGCCTCGCCAGCTATCTGCAGGCCGACATCTGGGCGCTTACCCGGCTCAATTCCGGCCATGCCGTCAATCCGGTGCCGGTGACCGAGAACGAGCGCATCCCCGACATCGACGAGATCATCGACGCACAGACCTTCGCCGCCCGGCTGGTGGAGCATGCCGGCGCCGCCGGGGCGCTGATCGATACCGCCCCGGTCGACGCGCTGGCGGGCCGGCTGGTGGAAGGCGGGCAGCTTTTCGCCCGGCGCCTCATCGACGGCATGGTGGAGATCGGCATCGACATCGCCGATCCCGCCGAGCTGATGCTGGCGCTTCGCCGCATCGGCCCCAAGCGGCTGGAAGCCGCCTTCGGCGCCGGCGCGCCGGATCCGGCCGCGTGGAGCGGGCGCCGATCCATCGCGCTGGCGGAATGGGTCGAGGAACTGGAGCACGAGGCGCGGCGCTGGGCCGGCACGGTGCCTCCCGACGCCGCACGGCGCATTGCCGGGCGCGGGCTCAGGGCCTGCGTCGCCTCCAGCGACGTGCACGAGCACGGCAAGAACCTCGTCGCCCGCATCCTCGCCCATCTCGGCGTCGAGATCGTCGAGGGCGGCACCTCGGTGGATGCCGACGATCTGGTCGCGACCGCGCTGGAGGGCGGCGCCGACCTCATCGCCATCAGCACCTATAACGGCATCGCGCTCACCTATGCCGGCGAGGTGAAGGACGCGCTCTCCCGCGCCGGGGCCGACCTGCCGGTCTGCATCGGCGGGCGGCTGAACCAGGTGCCGGACGAGTCGAATTCCGGCCTGCCGGTCGACGTCACCGCCGACATCGAGGCGCTCGGCCTCACCCCCTGCGACAGCCCGGCCGGGCTGATCGACCTCATCGCCGCTTTGCCGGCTACCCAGAAACGCGCGCCAAAGGAAACGTCATGACCCGCTGGACCGGAGTCTTCCCCGCCGTCACCACCAAGCTGCGCGAGGACGAGAGCGTCGACCTCGCCGCGACGCAGGCCAGCATCGACCGGCTGATCGCCGGCGGCGTCTCGGGCGTCATCGTGCTGCCGATGCTGGGCGAGAACGCCTCGCTGACCGCCACCGAGCGCGAGTCGGTCATCCTCGCCGCCAGGGAGGCGGTGGCCGGCCGGGTGCCGCTGCTCTCCGGCCTCGCCCATGTCGGCATGGCCGACGCGCTGGCTTCCGCCCGCCACTACGAGAAGCTCGGTGCACAGGGCCTGATGGCGTTCCCCTCCATCGCCTACAAGAGCGATCCGCGCGAGACCGCCCAGTGGTACCGCACCCTCGGCACCGGCTGCGGCCTGCCGATCATGATCTACAACAACCCGATTGCGTACGGCGTCGACGTCACCCCGGCGATCCTCAACGAGATCGCCGATGTCGAGAACATCGTCTGCATCAAGGAGGAGACCGGCGACATCCGCCGCGTCACCGACCTCTACAACGAGTGCGGCGACCGCTTCTCGGTGTTCTGCGGCGTCGACGACCTGCTGCTGGAGAGCGCCGCGCTCGGCGTCACCGGCTGGGTGTCCGGCATGACCAATGCCTGGCCGGTCGAATGCGTGACGCTGTTCAACCTGTGCAGGGCCGGCAGGTTCGCGGAGGCGCTCGGCCTCTACCGGCTGCTCACCCCGGCCTTCCATCTCGATACCGACGTCAAGCTGGTGCAGTACATCAAGCTCGCCGAGATGGTCACCTATGGCGCGCCGGAATGGGTGCGCGCCCCGCGCCTACCGCTGATCGGCGAGGAACGCGCACGGGTGCTGTCGGTCATCCAGGACACCGTCGACGCGCTCAAGGCGCGCGGCACCCACTGAACCCGAGGAGAGGCGTCGATGCGATTCAGCCGAATGATCACCGTTGTCGGCGCCCATGCCGCCGGCGAACTCAACGAGGTCATCACCGGGGGCGTGCGCGACGTGCCCGGCAAGACCATGTTCGAGAAGATGCAATATGTGCAGACCCACCAGGACTGGCTGCGCAAGTTCCTGCTGAACGAGCCGCGCGGCAGGGTCTCGCAATGCGTGAATCTGGTGCTGCCGCCGACCACGCCGGAGGCCGATGCCGGCTTCGTCATCATCGAGTCGGACTATTACGTGCCGATGTCCGGCACCAACACGATCTGCACCGTCACCGCGCTGCTGGAGACCGGCATGATCCCGATGCAGGAGCCGGTGACGCATCTGACGCTGGAGGCGCCGGCCGGCCTGGTGAAGGTCTCGGCCGAATGCCGCGACGGCAAATGCGTCAGCGTCACCTTCGACAATGTGCCGGGATTCGCCTTCGCGCTCGACTCCAAGGTGGACGTGCCGGGGCTCGGTACCATCAATGTCGATGTCGGCTATGGCGGCATGATCTACGCGATCGTCGATGCCGCCGCCCTCGGCTACAAGCTGGAGCTGAAGGAAGCCGGGGAACTGGTCGAGGTCGGCGAGCGCATCAAGAAGGCGGCGGCCGAGCAGATTCCCTGCGTGCATCCCGAGAACCCGGACATCCACACCATCAACCAGACCCTGTTCGCCGGACCGCTGGAGCGCGACGCCGAGGGGCTGGTCTCTAAGAACACCGTCATCGTCTCGCCGGGCCGGCACGACCGCTCGCCCTGCGGCACCGGCACCTGCGCGCGCATGGCGGTGCTGCACGCCAAGGGCCTGCTGCAGGTGGGCGAGCGCTTCGCGCACCGTTCGCTGATCGGCACCGAGTTCATCGGCCGCCTGCGCAGAACCACCGAGCTGGGCGGCAAGCCGGCGGTGCTGCCGACCATTACCGGGCCGGGCTGGATCACCGCCTTCCACCAATATGTGCTCGACCCGACCGATCCGTTCCCGGACGGCTACCGGCTCGGCGATACCTGGCCGGGCTATACCGGCGAGCAGCCGATCTGAGGGAGCGCCTATGAGCGAACTCGTCGCCTCCGACGGCTGCCGGGTGCATTACGACGTGACGGGGGATGGCGAGCCTGTGGTTCTCATCCCCGGCCTCGGCGGCGACGGGCGCTTCTGGGAGCCGGTGGCGGCGCTTCTCGCCGACCGCTTCCGGCTGATCTCGCTCGACCATCGCGGCGCCGGGCGCAGCGACCGGCCGGCCGGCCCCTACCATATCGGCCGCATCGCCGCCGACGTCCGGGAGATCATGGACCGGGAGGGCTGCGCGCACGCGCATCTGGTCGGCCATTCCACCGGCGGCACGGTGGTGCAGACGCTGGCGCTCGACGCGCCGGACCGGGTGCGGCGGCTGGTGATCTCGGGAAGCTGGCCGGGGCCGGATGCGCGCTTCCGCGCGCTGTTCGCGGCGCGGCTGGCGCTGCTCGATGCCGGGCAGCCGGAAATCTACCAGGCCTTCACCCATGTGCTGGGCTATGACGCCGACTGGATCGCCGCCCATGAGGCAGAGCTGGACGCGGCGGTGGCGCGCGCGCCGACGGCTCTGGCGCCGCTGGAAGTGACGGCCGCACGCATCCGCATGCTGCTCGGCTTCGACCGCGCGGCCGAACTGGGCAATATCCGTGCGCCCACGCTGGTCATCGGCGCGACAGACGACGAGATGATCCTGTTCGCCCAGTCGGAGAGGCTGGCGGGAGCCATTCCCGGCGCCCGGCTGCTGACCTTCTCCGGCGGGCATTTTTATCCGCGCACCCGTCCCGACGCTTTCGCGCGGGCGGTGCGGGAATTCCTGGCGGCGTGACGCCGGCGGCGGATTGATCCACCGTCGGCCTGAAGCCGTGTTGCCTCAGGCGGCCCGGGCGAGGTGCAGGCGGGGCTGGTGATGCTCGACGGCCGGCTCGACCGGCGCGCTCTCGGCGGCCTGGCGGGCGACATCGTGAATGTCGTAGCGGCTGAGGCCGAGCTCGGCGAGCTCGCGATCCTGGTAGGATTCCAGCTCGCGGCGGACCTGGTTGTAGTGGCGGCGGCGCTCAAAGGCCGCCCGCAAGGCGATGCCGATCTGATCGATCTGCATGATGTTTTTCTCCTCGATCTTCATGCTGCAGAGCAGCAAGGACGAGGACAATATAGTGTGCATCGCAGCATCGCAGAAGCGCGGTTCCCGCACAGCAGCAATGCGTGGCGTTCAGACGAGAAACCGCCGACCCGCCCCCGGCGTGGAGCGGATCGGCGGCAGTACGCGGAGCCGGCGGGAGACGGTCCGCGATCCCGTGACGGAGCTCTTTCCAACAAGATGAGAGCGTCCGATCGATAAAACGGTCTTCGATTCGGCAGGCCTAAGCCGCCGTTTCCTCCTAAGCCGCCATTTCCTCCGCCGGCGCCTTGGCCCCGGTCATGAAGGCCACGGCGTCCGACATGGTGTATTCCTTCGGGTCGATGACGCAGAGCCGCCGGCCGAGCCGGTGGATATGGATGCGGTCGGCGATCTCGAACACATGCGGCATGTTGTGGCTGATCAGCACGATCGGCAGGCCGCGCGAGCGCACGTCCAGGATCAGTTCCAGCACCCGGCGCGATTCCTTGACGCCGAGGGCCGCCGTCGGCTCGTCCATGATGACCACGCGCGAGCCGAAGGCGGCGGCGCGCGCCACCGCCACGCCCTGCCGCTGGCCGCCCGACAGCGTCTCCACCGGCTGGTTGATGCTCTGCACCGTCATCAGCCCGAGCTCGGTGAGCTTGTCGCGGGCGATCTTCTGCATGGCGGGGCGATCCAGCATGCGGAACACCGAGCCGAGCATGCCGGGGCGGCGCATCTCCCGCCCGAGGAACATGTTGTCGGCGATCGACAGGCTGGGCGAGAGCGCCAGCGACTGGTGCACCGTCTCGATGCCGGCCTTCTGCGCGTCGAGCGGCGACTTGAAGTCGACCTTCGCGCCGTCGAGCAGGACCTCGCCCTCGTCCGGCACCAGCGCGCCGGACAGAGCGCGGATGAGCGAGGACTTGCCGGCGCCGTTGTCGCCGATCACGGCGAGGATCTCGCCGGGATAGAGGTCGAAATCGGCGTGGTCCATGGCGGTGACGCGGCCATAGCGCTTGACGAGGCCGCGGGCGGCAAGGACCGGGGTGACCGCGGGGGCAGCCATGCCGGAGGTCTGGGCGGAAGCGGGTCTGAGTTCCGTGAGAGTCGATTGAGTGATCATGCCGACACCTTTCGGATCCACTGGTCGAGGGCGACTGCGACGATGATGAGGATGCCGACGGTGAATTCCTGCCACAGCACATCGACGCCGGAGAGCGCGAGGCCGTTGCGGAACACGCCGACGATGAGAGCGCCGATGAGCGTGCCGATGATGGAGCCGCGCCCGCCGAACAGGCTGGCGCCGCCGATCACCACCGCGGTGATGCTGTCGAGATTGGCGGTCTGGCCCGCCTGCGGGCTGACCGAGCCGATGCGGCCGATCAGCGCCCAGGCGCCGAGGGCGCAGATGACGCCCGCCGCGACATAGACGGTGAACAGCACCTTCTGGGTGCGGATGCCGGAGAGTTCGGCGGCGGCGGGATCGTCGCCCACCGCATAGAGATGCCGGCCGAAGGCGGTGCGGTTCAGGATGTACCAGACCACCGCCACCAGCCCGAGCAGGAAGAACGAGCCATAGGTGAAGCGGGCCCCGAGCACGTCCACCGGCGTGCCGAGGAACTGCAGGAAGGGCGCCGCCTTGGCGACGTCCTGCGAGCGGATGGTCTCGGAGGCCGAATACCAGAGATTGAGCGCGAAGAAGATCGACCAGGTGCCGAGGGTGACGATGAAGGGTGGCAGCTTCAGCCGCGTCACCAGGATGCCGTTGATGGCGCCGCAGCCACCGCCCACCGCGATGCCGGCGGCAAAGGCCAGCGGCACCGGCAGGCCGACCGAGATGGCGAGCTTGCCCATCACCACCGAGCACAGGACCATGATCGCCCCGACCGACAGGTCGATGCCGGCGGTGATGACGATCAGCGTCTGGGCGATGCCGATAATGCCGATGATCGTCACCTGCTGGATGATCAGCGACAGGTTGAAGGACGACAGGAAGCGGCCGCCGACGATGAGGCTGAAGCCGACAATGCCGAGCAGCAGCACGATGGCGGGCACCGCCGTCGGGTTGGCGTGCAGGAAATGCTGCACGCGCTGCAGTGGCGACTTGGGGGTAACGTCGAATTCGGCGACGCGGGTCTCCCGCTTTTCGAGCACCGCCTCGAAACCCTGTATCGGGGGTCGGCCGGTATTGCTGACATCGGACATCGCCGTTTCCTCCCGCATACCGGCCGCCGCGCGGCGATGCGCGGGGCCGGGAGGGTCGCTTATGCGACCCTCGGATGGTTCAATCGCCGGCTTGCGCCGGGACACGGATGACGGGGCGGTCAGCCCCAGCACTTCTTCAGCGCAGCCTCGGAGGTGATCGACGGCAGGCCGGTGACCGGCTTGTCGGTGATGAGCTCGACGCCGGTGTTGAAGAAGTCGAGGCCGGGCGTCGCCTTCGGCTTCGAGCCGTCGGTCGCGTATTTCTTCACCGCCTCCACGCCCATGGACGCCATCAGCAGCGGGAACTGCATCGAGGTGGCGCCGATCACCCCGTCCTGCACGTTGCGCACGCCGGGGCAGCCGCCGTCGACCGAGACGATCAGCACGTCCTTGTCGCGCCCGACCGACTTCAGCGCCTCATAGGCGCCGGCCGCCGCCGGCTCGTTGATCGTGTAGACCACCGAGACCTCGGGATCCTTCTGCAGCAGGTTCTCCATCGCCTTGCGGCCGCCCTCCTCGTTGCCGAGGGTGGTGTCGTGGCCGACGATGCGCTTGTCCTTCTCGTCGCCGATGACCGCCGGATTGCCGAGGTCGATGCCGAAGCCCTTCATGAAGCCCTGGTCGCGGGCGACGTCGACCGAGACCTGGTTCACGTTGAGGTCGAGCAGGGCGATCTTGGCCGTGCCGGCCTTCTCGCCCAGAGCCTTGGCGGCCCACTGGCCGACATACTGGCCGGCGAGGAAATTGTCGGTGGCGAAGGTGGCGTCCGCCGCGCTCGCCGGATCGAGCGGGGTGTCGAGCGCGATCACCAGGATGCCGGCGGCGCGCGCCTTCTCGATGGACGGCACGATGGCGCGCGAGTCGCTGGGGGTGATGAGGATGCCCTTGGCGCCGGCGGCGATCAGGTTCTCCACGGCGGCGACCTGCGAGTCGTTGTCGCCGTCGACCTTGCCGGCGAAGGAGCGCAGCTCCATGCCGAGCTCGGCGGCCTTGGCCTCGGCGCCTTCCTTCATCTTCACGAAGAAGGGATTGGTGTTGGTCTTGGTGATGATGCCGACGATCGGCTTGTCGGCGGCGGCAGCGAGGCCGAGACCCGCGGCGGAGCCGATGGCGAGCGCAATGACGGAAACGGCGGCGAAAGCGGCATTCTGCCGAAAAGAGCGGCGCATTCTTCCCTCCCTTGGGATCCAGTGGAACGCACGGTTCAGGCCCGTGTCGTGTTCTTGACGCTTCCATGAAGCCGGAGAGCGGCGAGGCTGTCAATAAATAAATCACTCGGATTTAATAATTGACAGAACTGGCTTGCCTGCCTCATGCTCTGCACGATAAGCCGACGCTAAAAGCGGCAGCACGAAAACAAGACGGTGAGGAGCTCAGGGAATGGACGACACGGCGTCCTTTGCGATTCTCGACGATTCCGCACCGCCCTCGCCGTCCGGCCGCGGCACCAACCAGAGCGGCGTGAGGCTCTACAACGAGCGGCTGATCCTGTCGCTGATCCGCCGGCACCGCGCGCTCGCGAAAGTGGACATCGCCCGCCTTACCGGCCTGTCGGCGCAGACCACCACCGTGATCATGAACCGGCTGCAGGCCGACGGGCTGCTGATCGCCGGCGAGCGCCAGCGCGGGCGCATCGGCCAGCCTTCCGTGCCGTTCTCGCTCAATCCCGACGGCGCCTTCGGGCTCGGCCTGATGATCGGCCGGCGCTCGTCCGACCTCGTTCTGATGGATTTCACCGCCGGCATCCGCGCCCGCGCCCGCATCACCTACGCCTATCCGCTGCCGCAGACGCTGCTGGACTTCGCGCAGGCCGAGATCCCCAGGCTGATCGGCCGGCTCTCCGCCGAGCAGCGCGCCCGCATCACCGGCCTCGGCGTCGCCATGCCGTTCGAGCTGTGGAACTGGGAGACCGACCTCGAGACGCCGCCGGGCGCGCTCGCCATCTGGCGCACCTTCGACGCCACGCACGAGCTGGGGCAGCTGTTCCCCGACTGGCCGGTGCGGATGTGCAACGACGCCACCTCCGCCTGCGCAGCCGAGCTGACCTTCGGGCGCGGCGCCGGCTTCCACGACTTCGCCTATCTCTATATCGGCACCTTCGTCGGCGGCGGCATCGTGCTGAACGGCAGCCTGTTCCCCGGCCGCAGCGGCAATGCCGGCGCGCTCGGCTCCATGCCGATCCTGCGGCGCGAGGCGGACGGCACGGCGAGCCTGCAGCAGCTGATCCGCATCGCCTCCATCTACCGGCTGGAGCGGCGGCTGATCGCCCGCGGCCTGCCCGGCACCGACATCTGGCTCTCGCCCGACGACTGGTCGAAATTCGCCGAACCGCTCGAGGAATGGCTGGACGAGGCGGCGGACGGCCTCGCCCAGGCGATCGCCGCCATGCTGTCGGTGATCGATTTCGAGGCCATCGTCATCGACGGCGCCTTTCCCGCCGACGTGCGCACCCGGCTGGTGGAACGCACCCGCCAGCGCTTCGCCGCCATCGACCGGCAGGGCCTCACCGAGGCGCTGGTGGTGGAGGGCTCGGTCGGGCGCGACGCACGGGCCATCGGCGGGGCGGCGCTGCCGCTGCTCGCCACCTTCGCTCGCGATTTCGACGTCCTTTTCAAGGAATAGACCATGCTCAAGGGCATCGATCCGCTGCTCGGCCCCGATCTTCTGATGATCCTTCGCGCCATGGGCCATGGCGACGAGATCGCCATCGTCGACGGCAATTATCCGGCGACGGCGCATGCCAGGCGCCTGGTGCGCCTGGACGGCCATTCCGCGCCGGCCATCCTCGACGCCATCCTGTCGGTCATGCCGCTCGACGCGGCGGTGCCGGACGCGGCCTTCCGCCCCTGCGCCTTCGGGGAATGCGAGCGGATCGAGTCGGTCTTCGCCGAATTCACCGCGATCATCGACCGCCGCGAGCCCGGCTTCCTTCTGGTGCCGATCGCCGGCGAGCCGTTCTACGATCGCGTGCGCGCCGCCTATGCCATCGTCGCCAGCGGCGAGCGGCGGCTCTATGGCAATATCGTGCTGCGCAAGGGCGTGATCCATCCCGAAGGAGCGGCGACATGATCCTCGTCTGCGGAGAAGCGCTGATCGACCTGTTCGTCGGCCTGCCGGAAGGCACGGAAATGCCGGCCCGCGCGGTGGCCGGCGGCTCGCCCTTCAACGTCGCCATCGGGCTCGCGCGCCTCGGCGCGCGCTCGGCGTTTTTCGGCGGCGTGTCGCGCGACCGCTTCGGCACGCTGCTCGCCGACGTGCTGGCGCGCGAGGGCGTCGACACCCGCTTCCTCGTCCGCACCGACCGGCTCACCACCATCTCGGCGGTGGCGACCGCGCCGGACGGCCAGCCGAGCTATTCCTTCCATGGCGAGGCGGCGGCCGACCGCTCGCTGGCGCCGGAAGACCTGCCCGCCGCCCTGCCGGACGAGGTGCGGGCCCTGACCTTCGGCTCCTACACCATGGTGGTGGAGCCGGTCGGCTCGGCCTATGCCCTGCTCGCCGACCGCGAGAAGGGCCGGCGCGTCATCAGCGTCGACCCGAATATACGCCCGACCGTGGTGTCGGACATGAAGCGCTGGAGCGCCGCCGCCGAGCGCTTCTACCGCACCGCCACCATCGTCAAGGCGAGCGACGAGGACGTGCGCACCGCCTTCGGTCCCGAGACCTCGCTGGCGGACGCCGCCGCCTATTGGCTGGGCTATGGCGCGAAGCTGGTGGTGATCACCCGCGGCGCCGAGGGCGCGGTCGCGTTCGGCGCCTGCGGCACGGTGAGCGTGCCGGGCCGCAAGGTGAGCGTGCGCGACACCGTGGGCGCCGGCGACACCTTCCACGCGGCCCTGCTGGCGCGGCTCGCCGCCACCGGCCGGCTGGACGATGCCGCGATCGCCGCGCTGGACAAGGACGTGCTCGGCGACCTGCTCACCTATGCGACGGCGGCGGCTTCGGTGACCATCACCCGGCGCGGAGCCGACCTGCCGAACCTCGGGGACGTCGAGGCGGTGCTCGCCGACGAAGCGCCGGCCCGGCTGGCCGCCAGCGCCTGAACCGGCGCCGCGCCGGAGAAGCCTGCTTGAGCGCGGGCGCCGTCACCGCGGGATCGGCCTGCCGCTCGATGCCGATCCCCCTGAACGACCGGCGGCGCGGGTTCGTCGTGATGCGCGACCGCCGCTACCTGCGCGGCCGCGAACGGTTGAAGCCGCTCCACCCGGCGCCGCCTCACTCACGCATCGGGGGCGACGGTGTGGTTTGCGAGCATCTCCAGCGCCTTCACCAGCGCCGAATGGTCCCAGGCCGCCCCGCCATTGGCGGCGCAGGCGCTGAACAGCTGCTGCGCCACCGCGGTCGCCGGCAGCGCCATCTGCAGCTGCCGCGCCCCGGTCAGCGCCAGGTTCAGGTCCTTCTGGTGCAGCTCGATGCGGAACCCGGGCGCGAAGGTCCGCTTCACCATCCGCTCGCCATGCACCTCCAGGATGCGCGAATTGGCGAAGCCGCCCATCAGCGCCTGCCGCACCTTGGCCGGGTCGGCCCCGGCCTTGGAGGCGAACAGCAGCGCCTCGCCCACGGCGAGGATGTTGAGCGCGACGATGATCTGGTTGGCCACCTTGGTGGTCTGGCCGTCGCCATTGCCGCCGACCAGGGTGATGTTCTTGCCCATCTTTTCGAACAGCGGCTTCACCGTCTCGAAGGCGGCCTCGGGGCCGCCGACCATGATGGTCAGCGAGGCCGCCTTGGCGCCGACCTCGCCGCCGGAGACCGGGGCGTCGAGATAGTCGCAGCCGAGCTCGTTGATCTTGCGGGCGAATTCCTTGGTCTCCACCGGCGCGATCGACGACATGTCGACCACGATCTTGCCGGCACTGAGCCCGGCCGCGATGCCGTTCTCGCCGAACAGGACCTTGGCGACGTCGGACGTGTCGGGGAGCATGGTGAAGATGACGTCGGCCTGCCGCGCCACGTCTTCGGCCGTCGCGCAGGCCAGGGCACCGGCCGCCTCCAGCGCCGGCGGCAGGCCGCTGCGCGACTGGCCGTAGAGCGTGTGACCGGCGGCGATCAGGTGCCCCGCCATCGGCGCGCCCATGATGCCCAAACCGACAAATCCGACCTTCATATTCACTTCTCCCTGAACCCGTCGCGCCGATGCCCGCACCGGCATGCCCTCGCCCGCAACCGGCCGAGCGCCCATTCACCGGCGGCGACCATGCGACCGATGGCGGTCCCGATCAATTCGACCATGTAAGAGCCCGGATGTGGGCCCTCCCCCTCGGCCGGCGCCGCGCCTCTTCCCAGCCGCCCCACGCACGCCGAGACTGTCCACCCGCCGCTGAATCGTCCATCACGGAGGGCAGCGGCCCATCATCGTCTCATCCCCCCAGGGGGATTGAAATAACCCCTCCAGGGGGATAGGATATTGACATGAGCGACCACCCTCACATCCACGAGACCCATCCCGAGATCGTCAAGCGGCTGAAGCGTTCGCACGGCCACCTGCGCACGGTGATCGAGATGCTGGAGACCGGCCGTCCCTGCGTCGACATCGCCCAGCAGCTGCATGCGGTGGAGAAGGCGATCAGCCAGGCCAAGAAGACGCTGATCCAGGACCATCTCGACCATTGCCTCGACGAGGTGGTGGCTCCGCTGGAGCGGGATCAGCGGCGCTCGATCGACGATTTCAAGAACATCATCAAATATCTCTGAGGTCCGATGCCCCCCTTTGCCGAGCTGATCCAGCAGAGTTCCGCCCACGCCTGGCTGTTCATTCCCAGCGCCATCCTCCTCGGCGCCCTGCACGGACTGGAGCCCGGCCATTCCAAGACGATGATGGCCGCCTTCATCGTCGCGGTGCGCGGAACGGTGCTGCAGGCGGTGCTGCTCGGCCTCGCCGCCACCGTCTCGCATACGATGGTGGTGTGGGGCATCGCGCTCGGCGGCATGTATCTGTGGCGCGGCGTCGCGGCGGAGACCTTCGAGCCCTACCTGCAATTCGTCTCGGCGATCATCATCATCGCCATGGCGCTGTGGATGCTCTGGCGCACCCGCCAGGACCAGAGGATGGCGCAGGCGGCGCAAAGACATGGGCATGGCCCCGGGCACAGCCACGGCCATCCCCATCACGGGCCGGACGAGGACCACGGCCACGGCCACACGCATGACCGGCACCACGGCCACGGCCATGATCACGGCCATCACGACCACCGGCACGCCGCCTCCGAAACCCGCATGATCGACACCGGCCACGGGCTGCACAAGCTGGAGCTGCACGACCACCGCAATGGCGACGCGCATTGGCGCTTCAGCCCCGAGCGCGGCAAGCCCTGGGCGGCACGCGAGGTGGCGCTGACCACCGAGCGCCCGGACGGGCGCAGCCAGACCTTCTCCTTCACCGAGCGCGACGGCTACATCGAAAGCGTGGAGGCGATCCCGGAGCCCTTCGATTTCATGACCCGCATCGCGCTCGGTCATGGCAATCATTCGCATGATTTCGACGTGTCGTTCCTGAAGACCACCGCCGGCCACGACCATCTGCATGAGGAAATGCGCGGGCTCGACATCGCCACCGACGGCTATCAGGACCCTCATGAGCTTGCCCACGCCAACGACATCCGCCGGCGCTTCACCGATCGCAAGGTGACGACCTGGCAGATCGTGCTGTTCGGCCTCACCGGCGGGCTGATCCCCTGCCCGGCCGCCATCACCGTGCTGCTGCTGTGCCTGCAATTGCAGGAATTCACCCTCGGCTTCACGCTGGTCCTGTGCTTCTCCATCGGCCTTGCCATCACGCTGGTGACGGTCGGCGCCGCCGCCGCGCTCAGCGTGCAGCACGCGACCAGGCGCTGGAGTTGGTTCTCGACGGCGGCACGGCGGGCGCCGTATCTTTCCGGCGCATTGCTGGTGGCGGTCGGCCTCTATGTCGGCTGGCACGGCTGGACCGGCATCCGGGCGCTGAACGCTCCCGACGCCGTGGTGGAGCTGCGCACCCCATGACGACGCATATCGGCGCCCATCCCGACGGCGCCCATCCTCCGGCGGCCAATCCCCCGGCTACCTTGCAGGTCTACCTGATCCGCCACGGGCAGACCTCGTGGTCGCTGTCGGGCCAGCACACGGGCCGCACGGACATTCCGCTGACGTCTCACGGCGAGGACGAGGCGCGCCGGCTGGGCGCGTATCTCGGCGGCACCGTTTTTTCCCAAGCCTTCAGCAGCCCTCGGGTGCGGGCTCTCCAGACCGCCGAATTGACCGGCATCGGCACGACGATCGAGATCGAGCTGGATCTGGCGGAATGGGATTATGGCGAGTTCGAAGGCCTGCGTTCCGACGAGATTCGCCGGACACGGCCCGACTGGAGCATCTTTCGCGACGGCTGTCCCGGCGGGGAATCGCCCCGGCAGATAACCGCGCGCGCCGATCGCCTGATCGACCGGCTTTGCGCGCTGACCGGGACGATCGCGCTGTTCTCGCATGGCCATTTCGGGCGCAGCCTCGCCACCCGGTGGATCGGCCTCGATCTCGCCGAGGCGCAGCATTTCCTGCTCGGGACGGCGACCTGCAGCATTCTTGGCTTCGATCCCGGCCATCCCGAGACGAGGGTCGTCTCGCGCTGGAACGTTTCTCCCGCACCGCCCCAAGCGGGATGACGCCGTCATGCCTGCCGCGCGGACGGCCGGCGGCGCGTTCGATTCCATTCTCGCGGACGCTTCCCGGAGCCCGTGCCCCTAACGGAGCCGGCTGACGCAAGCGTCCTCGCCAAGCACATGAAGCTTTGGCGGCAACTCATCGATTTTTATGGAGTTTTTGGTCGGAGCGAGAGGATTTGAACCTCCGACCCCTAGTCCCCCAGACTAGTGCGCTAACCAGGCTGCGCTACGCTCCGACGCCGTGAGGCGCTGTCTTCCTAATGATTTGACGGTTGAAGCGCAAGCCGCCATGCGCAGGAGCGGGCTAAAATGATGCCTGGGCGCGTCGGGGCATGTGGAAAGAGCCGATGGAATCCGGCGCCGGATGCCGATGGCATCCCGCGACGCCCGGCGGAGAGCCGCCATCGCGAAAAAGGCCGCGGAAACGCGAACGGAAACCCGAGATCTGGTAAGGATATACGGTGCGGTTCATATTCCCCGCCAGACCCGGAAAGGGCGGTGCAGACGATAGATGACCATAATGCGGCAACTGCTTGCCGAGGCGGACGAGGCCCTCGCGCGCGGCCCCTATTCGGTGATCGACAAGACGGCGCTTCCTCCCAGCGGATCCCGTCGCGACTACTTCCATCCCGCCCCGTATTTCTGGCCGAACCCCCATACGCCCGACGGGCTGCCCTATGTCATGCGGGACGGCGTGCGTGTGCCGGGAACACGCATGTATGAGCCCGACAGCGACAAATACGACCGGACACGCCTCCAACGGGTCTTCGACGATTCGCGCATCCTGACGCTCGCGTGGAAGGAGACGGGCGAACGCACCTATATCGAGCACGCCAAGTCCATATTGGTCCGCTTCTTTATCGACCCCGATGCGCGCATGACCCGGCACCTGAAATATGCCCAGGTTCGCTTGGGGCATAACAAGAATTTCGGCTCGCCGACCGGCCTCATCGAAATGAAGGATTTCTACTTCTACCTCGATGCGGTTCGTGTCCTGCTGACCGCGAGAATGTTGACAAGCCATGAGATCAGGGAGTTCCGCGCCTGGCTCAAGTCCTATGTCAATTGGCTGATCAAATCCCGGCAAGGGGTGCTGGAGCGCGCCGCCAGGAACAACCATGGCACCTATTACGATCTTCAGGTCGCCTCGATTTCAGCCATCCTTGGCGACGACCTGATGCTGTACCGCACTCTTGATCACGCCATCGTCCGGTTTCGGGATCATTTTTTGGGTGATGGCTCCCAGCCGCACGAAATAACCCGCGCGACATCTCAACATTATTGCTGTTTCAACCTGCAGGGCTGGCTCAATCTTGCCACGCTCGGCAAGCAGTACGGCTACGACTTCTGGGCGCTTCGCGCGCCCAATGGCGCGACCTTGCGCCTCGCCTGCGAATGGCTGCTGTCCCTTGCCCGACATGAGTGGCCCTACGTCCAGATCGACGCGTTCGACCGCGACCGCTTTCTGCCGATCTGGTTCGCTGCGACGGAAAATGGCGCGGCCATCGATCCGCTCGACGGCATAACCGACAAGATGGACGTAAAGCCCGTTTTCCCCCCGCATGACGGGATCATGCCATTCTGGCAGCTGGCGTGACGAACCCGGCGCCGATCTCCGCAAGGACATCGAGAACAGGGGCGTCGAGAACAAGGACATGGCGAACATGTCGCCGCGGCGCGCGATGCGGACGCCTCGACCTCATTGCGATTCCTGTCGCGCCTCCTGCAGGCCGGACATGTCCTTCCCGGCCTCGCGCGCCTCGCGTTCCGGGCCGATCTGGCGCTCCACCGAGGCGCTGAAGCGCTGGAACAGGCCGAGCGAGACCAGCGCCGCGCAGCCGGTGATCACCAGCACCGCGGGATAGACCACGTCGGAGATATCCTCGCGCGCGGTTTCGAACAGCAGCACCAGCGCCTCCAGGAAGATGGCGATGATGATGGTGGACAGGAACTTGGTGAGCCCGCGCCGCGCATCCGCCGCCGTGCGCTTCTCGCGGCCGGCCGGCACCTCCTCCTCGAAGAAATATTTGGCGACGTCGAACAGCGCGATGGCGACGATGAGATAGCCCACCACGTTGAGCAGCGATTCATGCACCATATGATCGCCGCTCAACCCCTCGCGCAGCGCGGTATAGGGCGCGTAGACCAGCAGGACCGCCGCCACCGCCATCAGGGCGCAGGCACCGAGGGCGAAGACGACGCGGATGACGAGGCTCATGGCAGGGCGCAGCTCCATTGACGTCAAGGAACTAGGCCGCCGCCGCCGGCCGGCAAGTATAGGTGAACCGGCCGCTGAACCGGCAGTCGGACGTGCCGCGGCATCGGCTCGTGTATAGTCGCGGGCGCGACAACGACCGGAGGTCCTCGATGGCGCATGTCCAAGACCAAATCGAAAGCTTTCCCCAGATCGAAAGCCGCGCCCGGATCGAGAACGACGCGCAGGTGCGGCACCACGCCCACGCCGGCGCCGAGCTTGCCCGCGATCCCGGCTTCGTGCCGCCGCCGGCGCTGGAGCCGATGGTCGAGCGGCTGGCCACCCGCCGCTCGGCGCCGCTGCGCAGCCTGGGAGGACCGGCCCCGAGCCCGGCCGAGCTCGACCGCCTGTTCGCGCTGGCACTGCGGGTGCCGGACCACGGGCGCCTCACGCCCTGGCGCTTCATCGTCATCGAGGGCGAGGACCGGCAGGCGCTCGGCGCCCGGCTGGACGCGCTCTACGCGCGGCAGAACCCGGAATTGCCGGCGGCCAAGGCCGACATGTGGACGCTCTACCTGATGCGCGCGCCGCTGACCGTGGTGCTGGTCAGCCGGCCGGACCCGGCGGCCAAAGTGCCGGAATGGAACCAGGTGCTCTCCGCCGGCGCCGCCGGCATGGCGCTCACGGTGGCGGCGAGCGCGCTGGGCTTCGCCAGCCAGTGGCTGCTGAAATGGCCGGGCCGCGACCCCCGCGCGGCGGCCCTGCTGGGCGTGGAGGCCGGCGAGAAGGTCGCCGGCTTCATCCATATCGGCCGGCCGACGGTGGGCAGCCCCGACCGTCCGCGCCCGGAGGCCGCCCGCGTGGTGGCGCGCTGGCGGCCCGCCATGCACTCACCCGAGGATCATTCGCCCGAGGATCATTCCCCGACGTCGAACGACACGCCCTGGGCCAGCGGCAGCGCGCGGGAATAGTTGATGGTGTTGGTCGCCCGCCGCATATAGGCCTTCCAGGCGTCGGAGCCGGCCTCGCGCCCGCCGCCGGTCTCCTTCTCGCCGCCGAAGGCACCGCCGATCTCGGCGCCGGAAGGGCCGATATTCACGTTGGCGATGCCGCAATCCGAGCCCTCCGCCGACATGAAGGCCTCCGCCTCGCGCATGTCATTGGTGAAGATCGACGAGGACAGGCCCTGCGGCACGCCGTTCTGCAGCGCGATGGCCTCGGTGAGGCCGCCGACGCGCAGCACGTAGAGGATCGGCGCGAAGGTCTCGTGCTTCACCACGTCGACCTGGCTGTCGATCTCCACCAGCGCCGGGCGCACGTAATAGGCGTCGTCGGCGCCGGCCACCGCCACGCGCTCGCCGCCATGCACGGTGGCGCCGGCGGCCCTGGCCTGCTCCAGCGCCGCCTGCATGCCGTCGAAGGCCGCCTTGTCGATCAGCGGGCCGATCAGCGTGCCGGCCGCGCGCGGATCGCCGATGGCGACCGAGCCATAGGCGCGGGCAAGGCGCGGCACCAGCGTGTCGTAGACGCCCTCGTTGACGATCAGCCGGCGCAGCGAGGTGCAGCGCTGGCCGGCGGTGCCCATGGCGGCGAAGGCGATGCCGCGCAACGCGAGGTCGAGATCGGCCGAGGGGCAGACGATGGCGGCGTTGTTGCCGCCGAGTTCGAGGATCGAGCGGCCGAAGCGCTTCGCCACCCGCTCGCCGACGATGCGGCCCATGCGGGTCGAGCCGGTCGCCGAGATCACCGGCACGCGGGTGTCGTCGGTCAGCGCCGCGCCGACCTCCCCGCCGCCGACCAGAACCTGCGACAGGCCCTCGGGCGCGTCGCCGAAGGCGGCCGCCGCGCGATCGAACAGCGCCTGCACGGCGAGCGCGGTCAGCGGGGTCTTCTCGGAGGGCTTCCACAGCAGGCTGTCGCCGCAGACCAGCGCCAGCGCCGCGTTCCACGACCATACCGCGACCGGGAAGTTGAAGGCGGTGACGATGCCGACCGGACCCACCGGGTGCCAGGTCTCCATCATCCGGTGGCCGGGGCGCTCGGAGGCGATGGTGAGGCCGTAGAGCTGGCGTGACAGCCCGACGGCGAAGTCGCAGATGTCGATCATCTCCTGCACCTCGCCGAGGCCCTCGGAGAGGATCTTTCCGGCCTCCAGCGTGACGAGGCGGCCGAGCGCCACCTTGTGCGCCCGCAACTCCTCGCCGATGAGGCGCACCAGCTCGCCCCGGCGCGGCGCCGGCACGGTGCGCCAGGCATGGAAGGCCGCGACCGAGCGTTCCACCGCCGCGCCGACATCGGCCGCCGACGCCTCGGCGACGCTGGCGACCACCTCGCCGGTGACCGGCGAGCGCACCTGCCGGCTGCCGCCGCGCCACAGCGCCTCGTCGACCCCCATGGCGGCGAGCAGTTCCGCCACTTCACCGGCCACCGGTCCGAGGGACGCGTTGATCCTGGACGCGTTGATCTTGGCTGCGTTGATCTTGGCTGCGTTGATCTGGCCCGTCATGGTCTCATGCTCCTCGCACGGCTGGATTTGCGCGTGCATAGCACCGCTTGGCGGCACAAATCCATCACGCCCAAGGGCGGAGCCCGCCCTGCCCCGACAGATGAGGCCCCGTGATTGCCGCGCGCGACAGAGGTGTTTTTACCTTGCAGCGATCTCTTGAATTTATGCTGCGTATAACCCACATCTACGGCACGATCAGCCTCGACAATAGGTCGCGAACACTGCCAGAATGAGCCTGTTCGCATATGAATTATGCATGGATTATTCCATAGGCTGATTCGCGAAATCACATTATCGACATAGAATAGCTTCACTCCGGTCACGCTCCTTTTCCATCCGGTCTTCTGGATGCAACAGGAGAAGGACAGAGGTATTGACGGCTTGGGGAATGGGACGGGTCGCCGGCGCGACACTCACCGCCGCGATCATCTTCGCCGCCAGCGGCAATGCTGCTTTCGCAGAGACAAAAAAACCAGTCGCCACCAGTGGGATGGCCTCCTATTACGGCTATGGCGGACGCACCGCCAACGGTGAGCGCCACAACGCTCAGGCCCTCACCGCCGCGCATCGCAGCCTGCCCTTCGGCACGAAGGTGCGGGTGACCAACGCCGCAAATGGCCGTTCGGTCGTCGTGCGCATCAATGATCGCGGTCCCTTTGTCCGCGGTCGTATCATCGATGTCTCGACCGCTGCCGCCGAGAGCCTCGGCTTCCGTCAGCGCGGCGTCGCCAAGGTCGAAATGGCCGTGGTGCAGTGATGCGGCGCCGGGGCGGCGGCCAAGGCCCTGCTCCGGCTCGCCCCGCTCCGGCTCGCCTCGGTCAGTAGTCGCCCCGGTCAGTAGTCGCCCATCGGTTCGCGCCGGCTGGTCCCGCCCCGGCGCGCCTCGTCGAGCAGGCGAGAGCATTCCTGCAATTCGAACAAGGCCGCCTCCAGCTGCTGCAGGTCCTCGGGCGACAGCCGCGAGCGCCCGAAATCCGGCCCCTCGACGGGCCGGAACGAGGTCAGCCGCGCCGCCTCCGCGCGCTCGATCGGCTGCGGCGGCGGCGGCATATAGGGCGGCTGGGCCAGCGGCGGCTGGGTCAGCGGCGGCTCATGGCGCTCCATGCGGTGCGGAACGGGAGCCGGTTCCGGCCCGATGCCGCGGAACGGGAACACCGGCCCGTCGTCCGGCGGCATGAAAGGCGGCTCCAGATGCCGGGGCTCGGCATGCCGCATCTCGCCATGGCGCCCCTGCGCCGCCGGGCGCGGCGGATCGATCTCCGGCAGCAGCGGCATGTCGAGGAAATTCGGCTCGTCGTCGGAGGCACGCCGGCGGCTCGGCTTGCGGGACGGCGCACGTTCCGGCGCCAATTCGGGCTCCTCCACCGGGGCGCCCGCTCCGCCGCGGCGGCCGGGCAGCAGGCCGAAGAAGCCGCTGAGCGAGGATGACTTCGCCTCGGACTTGCCATCGGCCGGCGCCGGGCGGCGCGCGACACCGGGATGGCCGGCATCGACGCCATAGCGCCCGTCCTCGTCCGGCATGCCCTCGCCCATCGCATCGCGCAGGATCGCCTGCACGTAGCGCGGCCCCTCTTCCTTCAGGATGCGCTGCACGCCGCGGATCGTGTAGCCTTCCCCGTAGAGCAGGTGGCGGATGCCGCGCAGCAGCTCCACGTCGTCCGGGCGGTAGTAACGCCGGCCGCCGCCGCGCTTGAGCGGATGGATCTGCGGGAACTTGGTCTCCCAGAAGCGCAGCACATGCTGCGGCAGATCGAGCTCTTCGGCGACCTCGCTGATCGTGCGGAACGCGTCCGGGCTCTTCTCCACGGCCGAGAACTCCCCCCGTCAGCTCACGACTCGGTCGTGTCGCCGTTGATCTGCTGCTTGAGGATGTTCGACGGCTTGAACACCATCACGCGGCGCGGCGCGATCGGCACCTCTTCGCCGGTCTTCGGGTTACGGCCGATTCGCTCGCCCTTCTGGCGTACCACGAACGAGCCGAAGGAGGAGAGCTTCACCGTCTCGCCGCGCGCCACGCAATCGGCGATTTCAGTGAGCACCGTCTCCACCAGGGTGGCGGATTCGGTCCGCGACAGCCCCACGCGCTGATATACCGCCTCGCAAAGATCCGCGCGCGTGATCGTCCGACCTGCCATTGCCCGTCTCCGCCTCTTGTCTTCATTTGCTTGGCGCTATCTGTCCGTCAGCCTAGGCGCCGTCGACGGCACAGGTCAACGGGCGACCGTACGCCTTGCGCTACCAGCGGACCAGCGCCGAGGCCCAGGTGAAGCCGCCGCCCATCGCCTCCAGCAGCACCACGTCCCCCGCCTTGATCCGCCCGTCCTCCACCGCGCTGGCGAGCGCGAGCGGAATCGAGGCGGCCGAGGTGTTGCCGTGCTTGTCGACCGTCAGCACCACCTTCTCCGGCGCGATGCCGAGCTTGACCGCGCTGGCGTCGATGATGCGGCGATTGGCCTGATGCGGCACGAACCAGTCGATGGTCGCCGACGTGATCCCGGTGGCGTTGTAGGCGTCGGTGATGACGTCGGCGATCATGCCCACCGCGTGGCGGAACACCTCGCGTCCCTCCATCCTGAGAAAGCCGGTCGAGCGGGTCGAGGAGACGCCGCCATCGACATAGAGCTTGTGCTTGTGGCGCCCGTCCGAGCGCAGATGCGTGGTCAGCACGCCGCGCTCGTCGGCGGCACCGGTGGCCGGCACGGCTTCCAGCACGACGGCGCCGGCGCCGTCGCCGAACAGCACGCAGGTGGTGCGGTCCGACCAGTCGAGGATGCGCGAGAAGGTCTCGGCTCCGATGACGAGCGCCCGGCGGAAACTGCCGGCCTTGAGGAAGTTGTCGGCGGTCGCCAGCGCGAAGACGAAGCCCGAGCACACCGCCTGCACGTCGAAGGCGGCGCCATGGGTGATGCCGAGCCCGGCCTGCACCGTCACCGCCGAGGCGGGAAAGGTGTTGTCCGGGGTCGAGGTCGCCAGCACGATGAGGTCGATGTCCTGCGCGTCGAGCCCGGCATTGTCGAGCGCCGCGCGCGCCGCCTTCAGGGCGAGGTCCGAGGTCACCTCGTCGTCGGCGGCGATGTGGCGCTCGCGAATGCCGGTGCGCTGGACGATCCACTCGTCGGACGTGTCGACCATCAGCGCCAGGTCGGCATTGCTGAGGGTACGGGCCGGCAGGTACGCGCCGACGCCGCGGACCACTGAAGTCAAGCTGCTCACGATGAAACCTGCAGTTCTGGCGCCTGTGCGTCGGCCGGGGCCGGCGCGGAGCCGGCGTCGGCCGTGCGCGGCCGCCCCTTGATGCCCGCCTCGATGCGCGACAGCAAGGCGTAGCGCACCATGTCGTAGCCGATGTCGATCGCCGAGGCGAACCCTTCGGCATCGGTTCCGCCGTGGCTCTTGATCACCACGCCGTTCAATCCCAGGAACACGCCGCCATTCGACTTGCGCGGGTCCAGCTTCTCGCGCAGCACCCGGAAGGCGCCGCGGGCGAACAGGTAGCCAATGCGCGCCATCAGGCTGGAGCGCATCGCCCCGCGCAGGAATTCGGCGAACTGCTTGGCGGTGCCCTCGGCGGTCTTCAGGGCGATATTGCCGGAGAACCCCTCGGTGACCACCACGTCCACCACGCCGCGGCCGATATCGTTGCCCTCGACGAAGCCGCAATAATCCAGCCCCGGATGGTCGGCGGCCTTGAGCGTGACCCCGGCCTCCTTGACCTCCTCGACGCCCTTGATCTCCTCGACGCCGACATTGAGCAGCCCGACCTTCGGCCGCTCGATGTCGAAGACGATGCGCGCCATCGCCGCGCCCATCACCGCCATGTCGACGAGGTGCTGGGCGGTGGCGCCGATCGAGGCGCCGACATCGAGAACCACGCTCTCCCCGCGCAGGGTCGGCCACAGGCAGGCAATGGCGGGGCGGCTGATGCCGGCCATGGTCTTGAGGTTGACCTTGGCCATCGCCATCAGCGCGCCGGTATTGCCGGCCGAGACCGCGCAGTCGGCCTCGCGCAGCTTCACCGCGTCGATGGCGCGCCACATCGAGGAGACCTTGCGGCCGCGCCGCAGCGCCTGGCTCGGCTTGTCATGCATCTCCACGACGACGTCGGTGTGGAAGATCGAGCTCGCCGCCGCGAGGCGCGGATGCGTGGCGAGGATGGCCTTGATCCTGGCCTCGTCGCCGAACAGCAGGAACCGGATGTCGGGATGGCGCGTGAGCGCGATCTCGGCACCGGGAAGCACGACACCCGCACCGTGGTCTCCCCCCATGACGTCGAGCGCGATTCGGACGGGCGATGACATGAAGCGGCTACTGGTCTCGTTCGTTCGGTGCCGGCGGGCAAGGCCGAGGGATGATGAGGGCATGCCCCAGTTGCAGCCGCGTGACAATAGCCACGGCCCGCCGCAGGGCAATTATCGGATCAGGAGGGCTCGCCGGATTCGGTCTTCTTCAGCCGGGCGAGCGCCGCGAAAGGCGAGGCTTCCTCGGGATCCGGCTCGGCCGGCGCCTTGAACGCCACGCCGGGCTTGCGCGGATAGGGATCGAGCCCGAGCGCCAGGAATTCGGCCACCACCGCGCCGACATCGATCATGCCGTCGACGATCGGGTCGGGAATTTCCTGCTCGCCGACCTCGACCTCCTGGCCGGGGCGGATCTCCGGCAGCTTCTCCTCGGGGACGAAATACATGTCGATGTCCTCCGACACCGGCTCGTCGAAATCGTCGAGCGAGACGACGCAGGTCTGCCGCACCACCGCGTCGACATGGCCGCCGACCCGCACCCCGCCCCGCTCGGGGGTCAGCGTCACCGTCGCGGACAGCCTGGAAATGCCGACGATGCCGAAATCGCTGGCGAGCGCCGCGCGCGCCGCCGCGTCCGGCTCCAGCCGCACGGTGAACCCGGCATCCGGCAGGCTGGCGACAAGGACGGGATGGGTAAGCGGAACCGGATCTGCGCTCATATTTGGTTCTCCACGAAGCTCGGGGCATCGGCCGCCGGCAGGGGCAGCTCGCCGCGGGCGAAAATCTCGAAGGGCGTCGCCTCCAGCGCCGCCGCCGACAGCCGCAGCCGCACGGCGAGAGCCGCCGCCTGCGCCTGCCGCTCCGGCACCGAGGAATAGACATTGCGCAGCAACGCCTCCGCCAGTTCCCCGTCCGTAGCGTCCAGTGCCGCATCATAGACGCCGACGCGGCCGTAGAAAGCCGAGGCGATGGATTTCATCTTCTTCGGCACCGTCAGGTCGCCGACGCCCATCTCGCGCAGATTGGCGTCCATGTCCTTGCAGAAGGCGTCGAACACCCGCTGGCCCAGCGCCTTGCCCGCCTCGCCCTCGCGCTTGAGGCGATGGAACAGCAGGAACGCGTGCAGGAGGACCATCTCGAAGCGGCCGGCAATGCTGTCCGGCACGCCATAGTCGGTGTAATAGGCCGGATCGCGCGAATGCGCCACGATCGCGCCATAGAGCCGCTGAATGGTCTCGCGTCCGTCGTCCCGGCGGAAGAATCGCAGGATCATGGCGGGCCTCTGCCTGGTTGCCGCAGTCGTCATCGCCTCGCGAGGCGCCCGTGTCCGGCGCGGGTTAGCGCGGGCGCAGGCGGCTGGCAAGCCCGGTGCAGGGGGATTTCCCGTTGCCTCCCGCCGCCCGCCTGTGCTTTTTGCGCAGGAACGGTGTGCGAGAGAGTGGCACAGGAGTTGGTTGAATGGCATTGCGGCAAGCGACACCGGCAGCGACGCGGAACGTTGCCCGGCAGGTGACGGAGACAGCGGAGCGCAGCGGACCCGTTCCGGCGCGCACGGTCCGTGTCGTCGGCCGCGTCGCCGGCGTCGTCGCGCTTTGCGCCGGCATCGCCGCCTGTTCGGGCGACATGCCGATGCCGACATCCGCCATGGGCCTCGCCCGCACGCCCACCGGCTTCGTCTCCGAGCAGCAGCGCGGCTATGTGCCCGCCCCCGGCGCCCTCGACCAGATTCCGGTCGGCTCCAGCCAGGAGCAGGTGCTGCTGGTGCTCGGCACGCCGTCCACCGTCGCCACCGTCGACGGCGAGGTGTTCTACTACATCTCGCAGAAGACCAAGAAGGTGATGTTCATGCGGCCGGAAGTGGTGGACCAGCGGGTGCTCGCCATCTATTTCGACCCGAAGGACAAGCGCGTCACCCGCATCGCCGATTACGGGCTGAAGGACGGCAAGGTGTTCGACTTCGTGTCGCGCAGCACCCCGACCGGCGGCAGCGAGCTGTCGATCCTCGGCCAGATCTTCACCTCCGCGCTCGGCAACTAGGTCCCCTGATCGATCGGGCAATGCCGCCCGATCGACAGCAAGGCGCCGCCTGGTCCGACAGGCGCCCCCGCGCGCCCGCTCCGATGCGGTTCAGCCGAACCGCGCCGGGGCGAAGGGCGCCGGATCGACGCTGGGCGTCTCCCCGCTCATCATCTCGGCGATGAGCCGGCCGGTGACCGGGCCGAGCGTGAAGCCGAGATGCTGGTGGCCGATGGCGAGCCACAGTCCCTTCAGCTTCTCGCCGTTCCGTCCCTGCGCCGGGCCGATCGCCGGCAGCATGTCCGGGAAGGCCGGGCGGTAGCCCATCCACGGCTCGGCCTCGGCGCGCTCGCCGAGCGGGAACAGCGCGCGGGCGACCTTCTCGGTGCGCTCCAGCTGCACCGGCGTCTTGCGCGCGTCGCGGCGGGCGAACTCCACCCCGGTGGTCAGGCGGATGCCGAGCTCCATCGGGGTGATGACGTAGCCGCCCTCCTCGTCGAGCACCGGGCGCGACAGCCGCGCCCCGCCCTCCCCCTTGTAGTGCATGTGGTAGCCGCGCTTGACCGCCAGCGGCAGGCGCACGCCGAACGGGCGCAGCACGTCGCTGGCCCAGGGGCCGAGGGCGACCACCACCTGCCGCGCCTCGACCAGCCCCTCGGCGGTGCCCATCGCCCAGCCGCCGCCCAGCTTCACCAGCCCGCGCGCGTCGCCGGTCCGCAGCACGCCGCCCAGCGCCTGGAAATGCCGGGCATAGGCGCTGGTGACCCCGCCGGGGCTGGAGACCGAATGCGGGTCCGACCACAGCACCGCGCCGGTGAATTCCGGCCGCAGGTCCGGCTCCAGCGCCAGCGCCTCGTCGACGGCGAGCTCGCGCACGGTGAGCCCGTACTGCCGGGCGAGGCCGAATTCCGACCGCTCGACATCGAGCCCGTGCGCGGTGCGGTAGAGCTTCAGCCAGCCGCCCTCGCGGAAATAATGCTCGGCGCCGCTCAGCGCCGCCAGCCGCGCATGTTCGTCGAGGCTGTGGCGCAGCAGCTGCTCCATGGTGCGGGCATAGTGGAGGATGCGCTCCGGCGCCGAGGCCTTCCAATAGGCATACATCCAGGGAACCAGGCCCGGCAGCGCGTCCCAATGGTAGTTCGCCGCCGGATTGCGGCCGAGCGCCACGTCGAACAGCGCCTTCAGGTCGCGCGGAAACGCCACCGGATAGATCGAGGCGCGCTCGACCAGCCCGGCATTGCCATAGGAAGTCTCCTCGCCCGGCCCGCGCCGGTCGACCAGCGCCACCGACTGCCCGCGCAGCTTGAGATTGAGCGCCACCGAGGTGCCGACGATTCCGGCGCCGAGCACAAGCGTATCGACTTTCATGGAGAAACCATTTTGGAGGAACCATCCGCTGATCGGCGACCCGTCGCCGAACGTTCAAAACCAAAGGGCGCGGCGGCCCGGCCGGAGCCGCCGCGCCCTGAGGATCAATAGATGTCGAAGGGGAAATACTTGGCGTTGATCGCCTTGTAGGTGCCGTCGGCGACGATCTCCTTGATCGCCTTGTCGAGCATCCCGCGCAGCTCGTTGTCTTCCTTGCGCACCGCGATGCCGGTGCCCTGCGGGTTGACGCCGGCGAGGTCCGGGCCGACGAACTTGCAGCACTTGCCGGCGTCGGTCTTCTCCAGCCATTCGTAGAGCACGAACTTGTCGGCCAGGATGGTGTCGAGGCGGCCGGAGGCGAGGTCGGCATTCGCCTCGTCCTGGGTCGGGTAGAGCTTGATCTCCGAGCCCTTGTACTTCTCCTCGAGATAGGTCGCCGCGGTGGTCGAGGACTGGGTGCCGATCACCTTGCCCTTCAGCGCCTCGGGGGAGATGTCGGTGATCTTGGTGTCCTTCGGGGCGATGAAATCGCCGGGCGTCTGGTAGTAGGGGATGGTGAAGGCGACCTTCTCCTTGCGTTCGTCGGTGATCGACATCGAGGCGACGATGGCGTCGAACTTCTTGGCCAGCAGCGCCGGAATGATGCCGTCCCAGTCCTGCGCCACGAAGGTGCATTCCACCTTCATCTTCGCGCACAGCGCCTTGGCGATGTCGATGTCGAACCCGACCAGCTGACCGGACGAATCCACCGAATTGAAGGGCGGGTAGGCACCCTCGGTGCCGATGCGCACCGTCTTCGTCTCGGCATGGGCGGAGGCGGCGGTGAGCGCCAGCGCGGCGGCGGCGACAAGCAGTTTCACGGTTTTCATTTGGCGAACCCCATGGTCGTGTCGGGCCGGTTCGGCCCGCTTGGGCGGGAGGCTAGGGCCGCGCAACCGGCGGGGCAAGGAGCCAAATGGTCGAGGTGGGGTTCGCGACCGGTTCGTCAGAAATGGCTGAAGCTGCGCCGCGCAAACACCATCTCGGCGCCGTCCGGCCCGATGACGCTCAACCCCGCGCCGGCGAAGGTGGCGCCGATCACCGTCGCGCCGAAGCCGGCGGCGGTCGCCACCATGCCGAAGGCGCCGAGCCGGTCATGCGGCATCACCGCCAGGATCTCGTAATCGTCGCCGCCGGTCAGCGCCGTCTCCATCAGCACCGGCTCGGCGGCGATGGCGGCGCGGGCGGCGGCGCTGAGCGGCACCCGCTCGGCGCGGATCTCGCCGGCGAGGCCGGAGGCGGCGATGAGCTTGGCGGCATCGCCGATCAGCCCATCCGACACGTCCATCGCCGCGCTGGCATGTTCGCGCAGGGCGCTTGCCAGGGCGAGGCGCGGGCGCGGATGCAGGTAGCGGTCGGCGAGGAAGGCCCGCTCCGCCGCGCTCAGCGCCGCGAAGCCGGGACGCGCGGGATCCTGCCGCAGCGCGAGGCCGAGCGCCCCGTCGCCGATGGTGCCGGTCACGACGATCGCCTGGCCCGCCCGCGCGCCGGAGCGCTTCACCATCGTCCCGGCCGGCACCGAGCCGAGCGCGGTGATCGAGACGGTGAACGGCCCCGGCGTCCTCACCGTGTCGCCGCCGAGCAGCGGCGCGCCGTGGAGCCGCGCCTCCTCGCCGATGCCGCGGGCGAAGGCGGCGAGCGCGGCATCGTCCATGTCGGGCGGAATGGCGAAGGCCAGCAGCACGCCGAGCGGCGCCGCGCCCTTGGCGGCGAGGTCGGACAGGTTCACCCGCATCGCCTTGCGGGCGATGGAAGCCGGCGGGTCCTCGGGAAAGAAATGCACCCCGGCGACCAGCGCGTCCTTGGTCAGCACCAGGTCATGGCCGGGCGGCGGCGCGAGGCAGGCGGCATCGTCCCTGAGGCCGAGCGCGCCGGGATGGGTGGCGATGGGCCCGAACAGCCGGGCGATGAGCAGATCCTCGCCGGAAGCCTTCGCCTCGCCGGATGCCTTCGCCTCGCCGGATGCCGCCGCTCCGCCGGACGCCCTGCCCTCGCCCGCCATGATGGTCAGCCGCCGAATTCGCCGGTACGCATCTCGCGCGCCAGCCCGTCCAGCACCGCGTTCACCATGCCGGTCTCCTCGCGGTCGAGGAAGGCGGCGGCGACGTTGACATACTCGGCCACCACCACGCGGGCGGGAATGTCCGGGCGGCCGTTCAGCTCGTAGGCGCCGGCGCGCAGCACCGCGCGCAGCACCGTCTCGATGCGCTTCAGCGGCCAGCCATTGACCAGCGCGGCATCGAGGATCGGGTCGATGATCAGCTGGTCGCGCACCACCCCGCCGACCACGTCGCGGAACAGGGTGACGTCGGCGCCGGCGATCTCGTCGCCCTCGATCTCGCGGCCGATCCAGTGGCTTTCGAACTGGGCGAGAATCTCCGGCAGCGGCGTCGCCGCCACGTCCATCTGGTAGAGCGCCTGCACGGCGTTCAGCCGCGCCGCGCTCTTGCGCAACGGCTTGTGGTTCACCGCCTTGTGGTTCACCGCCTTGCCCGAGTCGGCCTTGGGGCTGTCGGATTTCGGCTTGTCGGATTTGGCGTCGGTCGACATCTTCACCCTCACATCGACCGGCGCTTGAGCCGCAGCAGCGCCAGCGCCGCCTCGACCGCCCCGCCGCCCTTGTTGCCCTCGCTGACGCGGGCGCGCACCCAGGCCTGCTCGTCGGTCTCGACGGTGAGGATGCCGTTGCCGAGCGGCAGCTTGCGCGCCACGGCGAGGTCCATCAAGGCCCGCGAGGATTCCCCGGCGACGATCTCGAAATGATAGGTCTCGCCGCGCACCACGCAGCCGAGCGCCACCGCGGCGTCGAACGGCGCGCCCGCCGCCTCCGCCGCGTCGACCGCGATCGCGATGGCGGTGGGCACTTCCAGCGCGCCCGGCATGGTCACGACCTCGCAGGTCGCGCCGACGGCTTCGACGGCGGCACGAGCGCCGGCCAGCAATTCGTCGGCGAGGTCGTCATAGAAACGGCCTTCGACGATCAGAACGCGGACGCCGGCGAGCCGTGCCTGCTCCTCGGCGGTGCGACGGGGGGTCGCCATGGATGAACCTCACAATCGGAAACGGACCGAGGACGTACAGGCCTCAACGAAACTCCGCAAGCCGCGCGGCGTAGCGGGCCATCATGTCGACTTCGATATTGACAGGATCGCCGGGCTGCACGCCGCCCCAGGTCGTGTGGCCGAGCGTGTGGGGAATGAGCAGGCAGGAGAAGCGCTCGCCCTCGACGCTGTTAACGGTCAGCGAGGTGCCGTCCAGCGTCACCGAGCCCTTCATGGCGATGAACGGCGCCAGCTCGCGCGGCGCGGCGAAGGTGAAGCGGGTGGTTTCGCCGAGGTCCTCGCGGGCGATCACCTCGGCCTGCCCGTCGACATGGCCCTGCACGATATGGCCGCCGAGTTCGTCGCCGATCCTGAGCGCCCGCTCCAGATTGATCCGCGCCCCCTCCGCCCAGCGGACCACGGTGGTGAGCGCCAGCGTCTCCGGCGCCGCCTCCACCGAGAAGCTCGCCTTCTGCGTCTCCACCACGGTGAGGCAGACGCCGGCGCAGGCGATGGAGGCGCCGAGATCGATGCCGGCGGTGTCGTAGGCCGTGGCGATGGTCAGGCGGCGCACGTCGTTGCGGCGCTCCACCGCGACCACTTCGCCGATATCGGTGACAATCCCCGTGAACATGATCTAGCGCCGCCTCAGGATTCGCAGCCGGTCCGGCCCGTGCCGCTCGGTTTCAACCGTGGTGAGATAGGTATCGAAGGCCGCCAGCGGCAGCCCCTCCAGCGCATCGATCGCCTGCGCCCCGAGCATTGCCGGCGCCTCGAACAGGCAGGCCTCGTCGACGAGATCGGCCTTGAGGAAGGCGGCCGCCAGCGTCGGCCCCGCCTCCACCATGGCGCGGGTGATGCCGCGCGCGGCCAGCAGGTGCAGGGCGGCGCGCAGGTCGAGCCCGCCCTTCGGGTTCGCCTCCACCCGCATCACCTCGACGCCGCGCTCGACCAGCCGGCGTTCCGGCTCGGCCGGCGCATGCTCGCCGGCGATCACCCAGAGCGGCGCCATATCGATATTGCCCAGAAGCCGCGCGGCTTCCGGCAGCCGCAGATGCGTGTCGAGCACCACCCGCACCGGCGAGCGATCCGCCATGCCGGGCAGCCGGCAGGTCAGGTCCGGGTCGTCGGCCAGCACCGTGCCGATGCCGGTGATCACCGCATCATGCGTCGCCCGCATCATGTGGACCCGCGCCCGCGCCTGCTCGCCGGTGATGGCGACCGGCCGGCGGCCTTCGAGTCCGGCCTTGCCGTCGGCGGAGACCGCGAGCTTGAGCATCACATGCGGCCGCCCCTCGACGACGCGGCGTATGTGGCCGGCATGGGCGAGCCGCGCCGCGGCCGCCCCCGGCCCGGCCCCGACCTCGATGCCGGCCTCGCGCAGGATCGAGAACCCGCGCCCGGAGACGCGCACGTCGGGATCGCCGATCGCCACCACCACGCGGGCGACGCCCGAGGCGCGGATGGCATCGACGCAGGGCGGGGTGCGGCCGTGATGCGAGCAGGGCTCCAGCGTCACATAGAGCGTGGCGCCGCGCGCGGCCTCCCCGGCCTGCGCCAGCGCCTGCGGCTCGGCATGCGGGCGCCCGCCCGGCGCGGTGGCGCCATGGCCGAGGATCAGCGGCCTCGCCTCGCCCCGGTCCCCGTCAAGTCGCACCACCAGCGCGCCGACGGCCGGGTTGGGCCAGGTCTGGCCGAGATGGCGCCGGCCCATGGCCAGCGCCGCGCCCATCAGCGCCTCGTCGAGCGCCGGATCGGCGACAGGGCCAGGCGCCACGGCAGCAGCGGCGGCGCCCTTACTCCTTGTCGGGATCGGCATCGGGATCGGCCGGCACGCGCGTCTCCAGCTCGCCGAGCAGCGCGCCGAAATCCTTCGCCTCGCGGAAATTGCGATACACCGAGGCGAAGCGGACATAGGCAACGTCGTCGAGCTGCTTCAGGCTTTCCATCACCCGCTCGCCGATCATCTCCGAGGAAATCTCGCTCTCGCCCTGGCTCTCCAGCCGGCGCACCAGCCCGGAGACCAGCCGCTCGATGCGGTCCGGGTCGACCGGGCGCTTGCGCAGCGCCACCTCGATGGAGCGGGCGAGCTTGTCGCGGTCGAACGGCACCCGCCGGCCGGAACGCTTGAGCACGGTCAGCTCACGCAGCTGCACCCGCTCGAAGGTGGTGAAGCGGCCGCCGCAATCCGGGCAGATGCGGCGGCGGCGAATGGCGGCGCTGTCCTCGGTCGGACGGGAATCCTTGACCTGCGTATCGAGGCTCCCGCAATAGGGACAGCGCATCTTTCACCCTCAGTTGTAGATCGGAAAGCGCGCCAGCAGGCTCTTGACCTTCTCGCGCACCGTGGCCTCGACAAGGCTGTCCTCGTCGGTGCCCTTCTGGGAGAGCACGTTCAGCACCTCGGCGATCATGTCGCCGATCTGCTGGAACTCGGCGACGCCGAAGCCGCGCGTCGTGCCCGCCGGAGTGCCGAGTCGCACGCCCGAGGTGATCATCGGCTTTTCCGGGTCGAAGGGAATGCCGTTCTTGTTGGTGGTGATGTGGGCGCGGCCGAGCGCGATCTCCGACACCTTGCCGGTCAGCTTCTTCGGCCTGAGGTCGACCAGCATCAGATGGGTGTCGGTGCCGCCGGAGACGATATCGAAGCCGTGGCCCTTCAGGTTCTCCGCCAGCGCCTTGGCGTTCTCGACCACGTTCTTCGCGTAGATCTTGAACGAAGGCTGCAGCGCCTCGCCGAACGCCACCGCCTTGGCGGCGATGACATGCATCAGCGGGCCGCCCTGAATGCCGGGGAAGATCGCCGAATTGATCTTCTTGGCGATGGCCTCGTCATTGGTGAGGATCATGCCGCCGCGCGGGCCACGCAGCGTCTTGTGCGTGGTGGTCGTCACCACATGCGCGTGCGGGATCGGCGAGGGATGCACGCCGCCGGCCACCAGCCCGGCGAAATGCGCCATGTCGACCATGAGATAAGCGCCGACCGCATCGGCGATCTCGCGCATCTTGGCGAAGTCGATATGCCGGGGATAGGCCGAGCCGCCGGCGACGATCAGCTTCGGCTTGTGTTCCTCGGCCAGCTTGGCGACCTCGGCATAATCGATGCGCTGGTCGTCCTCGCGCACGCCATAGGGCACCGCCTTGAACCATTTGCCGGACATGTTCACCGGCGAGCCGTGGGTGAGATGCCCGCCGGCCGCGAGATTGAGCCCGAGATAAGTATCGCCCGGCTGCAGCAGCGCGAAGAACACGCCCTGATTCGCCTGACTGCCGGAATTCGGCTGCACATTGGCGAAACCGGCGCCGAACAGCTTCTTGGCCCGCTCGATGGCGAGGTTCTCGGCCACGTCGACGAACTGGCAGCCGCCATAATAGCGCCGGCCCGGATAGCCCTCGGCATATTTGTTGGTGAGTACGGAGCCCTGCGCTTCCATCACCGCGCGCGAGACGATGTTCTCCGAGGCGATCAGCTCGATCTCCTCGCGCTGGCGGCCGAGCTCGGCGGTGATCGCCGAGGCGACTTCGGGATCGGTCTCGGCAAGGCTCGCCGAAAAGAACGAGTGGCTCGCCGACTGGGCGGGAACGGGCGACGTCATCAGGGGCCTCCGTATAGGCGAGGAACTGCGGCTCCGGGCGCATCACGCTCGCCGCACGCGCCCGTGCGAGCATCGCCGGTCGCTTACCACAGCGGCACCGGCGTTTCAAAGCTTGTACGC
The DNA here is from genome assembly GCF_058809335.1 of Ancylobacter sp. GW821-FHT10E12. NCBI lineage: Bacteria > Pseudomonadati > Pseudomonadota > Alphaproteobacteria > Hyphomicrobiales > Xanthobacteraceae > Ancylobacter > Ancylobacter sp. GW821-FHT10E12. Next base: position 225,538 of record NZ_JBXASN010000009.1, read on the forward strand.
GCAAGGCTCGCCTGCGCCGGGCGGGAAGCCCGCACATTCCGGCCGGTTCAGGTCTGCAGCACCCGCACCCCCGCGCCTTCGAGAACCACGCAGCTCAGCCGGTCGCTGTAATAGGCGCCGGTGTCGACATTGATGCGATTGGGCCGGATGTCGACCGTCTCCGCCGGGGTGTGGCCATGCACCACCCGCTTGCCGAAATCCTCGGTGGAGTCGAGGAAGACGCGGCGGATCCAGATCAGGTCCTCCGGCGACTGCCGATCCAGCGCGACGCCGGGACGCACGCCGGCATGGCAGAAGAAATAATCGCCGAAGCTCGCGCTCAGCGACAACTGGCCGAGAAAGTCGAGATGATCGGCGGGGATGGCGTGCAGCGCCGCCTGCCGCAGATCCTCGAGGCCGGCGAACTCCCCCGCGGCGACGCCATAGGCAGCCAGCGTCTCGACGCCGCCATTGCGCAGCCAGAGCTCCCAGCCGCCCTGCCCGCCCAGCGCCGCGCGCATCATCGCCTCGTGATTGCCGGTGAGGCAGATCGCGCCGCGCGCGGCCTGGCAGCGGCGCAGCATCTCGATCACCGCGCGGCTGTCGCGGCCGCGGTCGACATAGTCGCCGAGGAAGACGAGCTGCACCGAGCGATGCCCCTGCGCATCGCGCTCGACCGCATCGAGCAGCCGCCCCAGCAGGTCGTCGCGGCCATGGATGTCGCCGAACGCATAGACCCGCAGCCCGTCCGGCAGGCGGGACGGCGCTTCCGGCGAGGCGGAGCGGGGAAGATCGGACACCATGCGAACCTCCATCGGGACGAGACGAACGACGCCGGATTCCGACCGGGCAGGCACCGGTCGGCCGGCGCCGCCGCGAAAACCACGCCCCGCGAACGCCCCGCTTCCCGGAAGCACGATTCAATCGGCGATGTCGACCAGTTCCAGCAGCCGCGCCGCACAGCGATAATCCCGCCAGCGTGCCGCCCGCCGCAGCTCGGCCTCGCTATCGGTGCCCCACATCTCCGCCTGCACGTCCTCGTCGATATGGGCGGCGCGCCAGCCCTCCGCCGCCGTCAGCCTTGCGTGCATCACGGCGAGCGAGAGCAGCGCCGAGCCGCTCAGCGTCGTCATCAGGCTGAGCGCGGCGAGGCGCAGCGGGTCGTCCGGCAGCTGAGCGGCTATCCGGTCGAGCGAGGCCTGCGGCTGCTCGACATGGATCACCCCCTCGGCGAGGTGGAAGCGGGCGCCGAAGCGCTCGCGCACCCAGTCCAGCACCGGGTCCCACAATTCCTGCTGCAGCAGCACGAGGCGGGCCGGCGATTGCGTGCGGTAGCAGATCAGGTCGCTGCCGGCATAGCGCACGATCTCGGCCCCCACCGCCTCCATCGCCGTCGCCACGCCGTCTATGGCCGAATTCACCAGCCGCGTCGTCGGCATGGACAGCGGGTCGACAATGTCGCCCTGCGCCGCCCATTCGCCGGCGATCTCCTCGGCCAGCGCCCGGTTCGGCACGCCGAGCCGATGCCGGCCGGGCGTGCGCACCGACCGCCCGTCGAGCGCGACATGGAACCCCTCCGCCCCGGCGACGGCGCGGGCCTCGGCATAGAAGCGCTTCAGCGGCGCGCCGCCGGCAAAGCTCATCGCGGCAGCTCCCAGATGTCCTCGATGCCGCGCGCCAGCTCGTCGGCGCCGGAGACCAGCATGTGCGCGCCGGCCTCCTCCAGCATGGAGGCCGGGTGATAGCCCCAGGTGACGCCGATGGCGCCGACCCCGGCGGCCCGCGCCATGATCATGTCGTAGCTGGTGTCGCCGATGAGGACGGTATCCCCGACATTCACCCCCGCCCCGGCGACCGCCTGCAGCACCATGGCCGGATGCGGCTTGGAGGGTGCATCGTCGGCGGTCTGGATGGTGACGAACCGGCCCTCCAGCCCATGATGCGCCAGCACCGAGGCGACGCCGCGCTGCGACTTGCCGGTGGCGATGCCCAGCAGCACGTCGTCGCGGGCGTGCAGCCGCTCGACGAGATCGTGCATGCCGGGGAACATCGGCTCGAAGAAATCGGGCTCGGCCCGCAATTCATGGAAGGCCGCGCGGTAGAGATCGGCCAGCTGCTCGGCGGGAAAGCCGGGATCGTCATGGCCCAGCCGCCGCATCGCCTCGACCAGCGACAGGCCGACAATGCCGAGGATCGCCTCGCGCGGCGGCAGGTCGATGCCGGCGCGGGCAAAGGCCCGCGTCATGGCGGAGACGATGACGTGCTGGCTGTCCACCAGCGTTCCGTCGCAATCGAAGACGATCAGTTTCACTTTATTCCCACCCGGCTGAGCCATGGCCTCGTCCGATCGCGCAGGCCGCGGCGGGGTCCGGTGGTGGGCGGTGACGGGCTCGAACCGCCGACCCTCTCGGTGTAAACGAGATGCTCTACCAACTGAGCTAACCGCCCTCGCCGACCTGCCGCCACCTGCCGCCGCATCGCCGGACCGGCTGCGGCACGGCGATCCCCGACCGGCACACTGGCGAAATAATCGGAATCATCGGCCGCGTAAACGGCCTTGCCGCACAATCCCTCGGGATCGCGATGCGCCGATGACGGCGCCTGCGTTCCGGGCCGGGACAGGAGCATCTGCTGGCGACGGGCTTTCAGGCGGCGCCCGCATCCTCGCACCGGAGGCGGCACGAAGGAAGGCGGCGCGCGGGTGGCCGCCGGCGGATTCCGCCGAGGCAACCCCGACTTCCTCGCCCCGAGCCGCGGACCGGTCTTCCCACCGGGCAGTCCGGCTCATCGCCGGCTGCGGCGGGGCGCGCCTTCGGCACCCCGGTCCGCGCGTCGGGCGGCGATCAGCCGTTGACGACTTCCTTCAGGCCCTTGCCGGGCGTGAATTTCGGTGCCTTGGAGGCTTCGATCTTCACCGGGTTGCCGGTGCGCGGGTTGCGGCCCTCGCGAGCGGCGCGGGTAACGACGGAGAAGCTGCCGAAACCGATCAGCTTCACTTCCTCGCCAGCCTTCAGCGAAGCGGCAATGGCATCGAAGGTCGCGTCGACCGCAGCGGCGGCGGCCGCCTTCGTCAGCTTGGCCTGCTCGGCCACGGCGGCGACGAGTTCGTTCTTCGTGGTCATGAGACCGTTCCTTCCCTTGATTGCACAAGAATCGTCGATGAAGTGCACCGACGACGGGCGCGTACCTTTATCTAAATTGCGGCGATTGCAAGCAGGATCGGCCCCAGAACCCGCATAAATAAACGGTTTTGTGCAATAAGAGGTATCATGATACATCAAACCGGAAGCGTTTGCCGCGCCTTTAAATTAGGCTCGGCGCGACCATAGCCGGCGCGCGGTCGCAAAGCCGGCTACCGAACCCGGCCGGCGGAAAAGCGAACGGCCCCGGATGTCCGGGGCCGTCCGTCGTCATCGCGTGGCGGGAGGCTCAGTGGGCGGCGATGCCGGTCCCCTCGTCCCGCCCGATCGCCGGCTCCACCGGCGCGGGGGCATCGATCGGCTTCTCTTCCCAAACGATCGGTTCGAGCTGGCGGGTCAGCGCGTGGCGGAGCACTTCGTCCATCCGCGACACCGGCACGATTTCCAGCGCGTTCTTCACGTTGTCCGGGATTTCCGCCAGGTCCTTGGCGTTCTCCTCGGGGATGAGCACCTTCTTGATGCCGGCGCGCAGCGCCGCCAGCAGCTTCTCCTTCAGCCCGCCGATCGGCAGCACCCGGCCGCGCAGCGTGATCTCGCCGGTCATGGCGATGTCGCGGCGGATCGGGATGCCGGTCAGCACCGAGGTCAGCGCCGTCGCCATGGCGACGCCGGCCGACGGACCGTCCTTCGGGGTCGCCCCCTCGGGAACGTGGACATGGATGTCCCGGCGCTCGAACAGCGGCGGCTCGATGCCGAAATCGACGGCCCGCGAGCGGACATAGGAGGCCGCCGCCGAGATCGATTCCTTCATCACGTCGCGCAGGTTGCCGGTGACCGTCATCTTGCCCCTGCCGGGCATCATGACGCCTTCGATGGTCAGGATCTCGCCGCCGACTTCCGTCCAGGCCAGACCCGTCACCACGCCGACCTGGTCCTCCAGCTCGGCCTCGCCGTAGCGGAACTTCGGCGCGCCGAGATAGTCCTCCAGCTGCTGCACGGTGATCCTCACGCTCTTCTTCTTGGAGAGCATGATGTCCTTCACCACCTTGCGCGCGAGGTTGGAGATCTCGCGTTCGAGGTTGCGCACGCCCGCTTCCCGCGTGTAGCGGCGGATGAGGGTGAGCAGCGCCTCGTCGTCGATCGACCATTCCTTCGGCTGCAGGCCATGCTTGGTCAGCGCCGAGGGGATCAGGTGCTTCTTGGCGATCTCGGCCTTCTCGTCCTCGGTGTAGCCGGCGATACGGATCACTTCCATGCGGTCCAGCAGGGCCGGCGGGATGTTGAGCGTATTGGCCGTCGTCACGAACATCACGTTCGAGAGGTCATAGTCGACCTCCAGATAGTGATCGGAGAAAGTCGCGTTCTGCTCGGGGTCGAGGACCTCCAGCAGCGCCGAGGACGGATCGCCGCGGAAATCGGCGCCCATCTTGTCGATCTCGTCCAAGAGGAACAGCGGGTTGGCCTTCTTGGCCTTGCGCATGGACTGGATGACCTTGCCGGGCATGGACCCGATATAGGTCCGCCGGTGGCCACGGATCTCGGCCTCGTCGCGCACGCCGCCGAGCGAGACGCGCACGAATTCGCGCCCCGTCGCCTTGGCGATCGACTTGCCGAGCGAGGTCTTGCCGACGCCGGGCGGGCCGACGAGGCACAGGATCGGGCCGGTGAGCTTGTTCTGCCGGCTCTGCACCGCGAGATATTCGAGGATGCGCTCCTTCACCTTGTCCAGGCCGTAATGCTCGGCATCGAGCAGGCCCTGGGCATAGGGCAGGTCCTTCTTGACCTTGCTCTTCGAACCCCACGGGATCGACAGCAGCCAGTCGAGATAGTTGCGCACCACGGTGGCTTCCGCCGACATCGGCGACATCTGCCGGAGCTTCTTCAGCTCATGCGTCGCCTTCTCGCGGGCCTCCTTGGAGAGCTTCACGGTCTTGATGCGCTCTTCCAGTTCGGCGAGCTCGTCGCGGCCTTCCTCGCCGTCGCCGAGTTCCTTCTGGATCGCCTTCATCTGCTCGTTGAGATAGTACTCGCGCTGGGTCTTCTCCATCTGGCGCTTGACGCGCGAGCGGATGCGCTTCTCGACCTGGAGGACCGAGATTTCGCTCTCCATGAGCGAGAGAACCTTCTCCAGCCGCGCCGGGACCTTGAGGATCTCCAGCACCGCCTGCTTCTCGGGGATCTTGACCGCGAGATGCGAGGCGACGGTGTCGGCCAGCTTCGAGTGGTCCTCGATCTGGGTGACGACGCCGACGACTTCCGGCGAGACCTTCTTGTTGAGCTTCACGTAGCTCTCGAACTCGCTCAGCACCGAGCGGCCCAGCGCTTCGGCTTCCACCTTGCTGCCGGCATCCTCCTCCAGCGCCGTCGCCTCGGCCTCGTAGAGGTCGCTGCGGTCGGTGTAGTGGTGGACCTTGGCGCGCGAGATGCCCTCGACCAGCACCTTCACGGTGCCGTCGGGCAGCTTCAGCAGCTGCAGCACGGAAGCGAGCGTGCCGATCTTGTAGATCGCGTCGGTGGCCGGATCGTCGTCCGAGGCATTCTCCTGCGTCGCGAGCAGGATGAAGGTGTCGTTGCGCATCACTTCCTCAAGCGCGCGGATCGACTTCTCGCGGCCGACGAAGAGGGGCACGATCATGTGCGGAAAGACGACGATGTCGCGCAGCGGGAGAACGGGGAAGGTCTGCGGGACGCCGGGCGTGAGCGCGGTGCGAGGCTTGGGGCTCGTCATGGCTCTTTCCTTTCTGTTGACGGCCGGTCGCCGACCTCGGGCGCGGGGCGCGCGAGGGCGTTCGACCGTGCCGCAATGCGGCCGGAACGCGAACGATAATCTCTGTGCATATGCGGGAAGTTAGGCCGCTTCAGACACGTGGATCCGATCGAGGACCGGTGGTTGAAGCTCAGATGGATATGCCGTCCGGCTCCGTCAAGGGTGCCGGTGCGGCCCCCCGCGGAAGCCCCGGCCGGGCCTTTGCGCCCGGCCGTATCCGTGCCCGGCGCGCCGTCAGGCACTCGCGCCCGCATCGCCGGCGGCGCGGTCCGCATAGATGTAGAGCGGGCGCGCGTTCTGCTCGACGACCTCCTTGGAGATGACGACTTCCTCCACGCCTTCGAGGCCCGGCAGGTCGAACATCGTGTCGAGCAGGATGCCCTCCATGATCGAGCGCAGGCCGCGCGCGCCGGTCTTGCGCTCGATGGCCTTGCGGGCGATGGCGCCCAGCGCTTCCTCATGGATCGACAGCTCGACATTCTCCATCTCGAACAGCCGCTGATACTGCTTCACCAGCGCGTTCTTCGGCTCGGAGAGGATCTGCTTCAGCGCCGCCTCGTCGAGATCGCCGAGGGTGGCGATGACCGGCAGGCGGCCGATGAATTCCGGGATCAGCCCGTATTTCAGCAGATCTTCCGGCTCGACCTCGCGGAACACCTCGCCCGGCTTGCGGTCCTCGGGAGCGGAGACCACCGCGCCGAAGCCGATCGAGGTGCCCTTGCCGCGCGCCGAGATGATCTTGTCGAGGCCGGCGAAGGCGCCGCCGCAGATGAACAGGATGTTGGTGGTGTCCACCTGCAGGAATTCCTGCTGGGGATGCTTGCGCCCGCCCTGCGGCGGCACGGAGGCGACGGTGCCTTCCATGATCTTCAGCAGCGCCTGCTGCACGCCCTCGCCCGACACGTCACGGGTGATCGAGGGGTTGTCCGACTTGCGGCTGATCTTGTCGATCTCGTCGATATAGACGATGCCGCGCTGCGCCCGCTCGACATTGTAGTCGGCCGACTGCAGCAGCTTGAGGATGATGTTCTCCACATCCTCGCCGACATAGCCCGCCTCGGTGAGCGTCGTCGCGTCCGCCATGGTGAAGGGCACGTCGAGGATGCGGGCGAGCGTCTGCGCGAGCAGCGTCTTGCCCGAGCCGGTCGGCCCGATCAGCATGATGTTCGACTTCGCCAGCTCGACGTCGCCGGCGTGCTTCGTCGCGTGGTTCAGGCGCTTGTAGTGGTTGTGAACCGCCACGGAGAGCACGCGCTTGGCGTGGAACTGGCCGATCACGTAATCGTCCAGGACCTTGCAGATCTCCTTGGGGGTAGGAATCCCGTCGCGCGACTTCACCAGCGAGGACTTGTTCTCCTCGCGAATGATGTCCATGCACAGCTCGACGCATTCATCGCAGATGAACACGGTAGGTCCGGCAATGAGCTTCCGGACCTCGTGCTGGCTTTTGCCGCAGAACGAGCAGTAGAGGGTGTTCTTGCTGTCGCCGCCGCCAACCTTGCTCATGCGTCTCTCCGTCCGCTCGGCGGACCAGGCGTCGCCCGGCCTCGCCTCAGTCTCGCAGGCCGCCGCGGGCCTCCAAGAGGGAGAAACGCGACGGCACCAGGGGCCGTCTCCAGGAAGTGACCAGAGGGTCGATCCACCGGCTAGCCAAGCACGCCGCCGCCGGACCGATCAAGAAGGCAATCGCGCCATCCCCGCTTTCGCTCGGATGGACAATGCCTGTCGTCACCCCGTCACACCTCCTGCTCAACAATCACGCACGCTGCCAAATCACGCTTATCTCCATGCAAGCGCGATACCGCAGCGCACGCAAGTCCGCGTTCTCCAAACAACCCGCCACTCACCCCATATAGGGTGGCGGCGTGTCCCGGAAACCACGAGTTTTACGACAATCAGGACTTTGCGGATGCGTCGTCCGGGCGCTTGTCGATCACTTTATCGATAATTCCGAACGCCTTCGCCGCCTCGGCGGTCATGAAGTTGTCGCGCTCCAGCGCGTCCTCCACCGCTTTCAGGTCCTGTCCGGTGTGGTGGACATAGATCTCGTTGAGGCGCCGCTTGAGGCTTTCCACCTCGCGGGCATGGATCAGGATGTCCGTCACCTGGCCCTGATAGCCGCCGGAAGGCTGGTGGACCATGATTCGCGCGTTCGGCAGGGCGAAGCGCATGTCCTTCTCGCCGGCGGTCAGCAGCAGCGAGCCCATCGAGGCCGCCTGGCCGATGCACAGGGTCGACACTGCCGGCTTGATGAACTGAATCGTGTCGTAGATCGCGAGACCCGACGTCACCACCCCACCCGGGGAGTTGATGTACATCGAGATTTCCTTCTTGGGATTCTCGGCTTCCAGGAACAGCAGCTGCGCGACCATCAGGGTCGACATGCCGTCCTCGACCGGCCCGGTCAGGAAAATGATGCGCTCCTTGAGAAGGCGCGAATAAATATCGTAGGAGCGCTCGCCCCGATTGGTCTGCTCGACCACCATCGGAACGAGGTAATTCATGTAAGTATCGATCGGGTCACGCATATTTCAATCCTCGGCGGGCCGGCGCCGCAAAGCGCCGCGAATCCTTCTCCCGCCCCACAATAATGGGAAAGCGCGTGCCTACCAGCCCGTGCGGCGATTAAGCCACGGGCGTCCCCGCTTGTGGGAAGCCGCCGGCGGGACCGGCGGCTCCGGAGGGTCGCGAGGACCCTCGGGGTCGTCAGGCCTTGTCGGCCGGCTTCTCGTCGGTGTCCTCGGCATAGAGCTCCTCGCGGGTGACGGGAATTTCCGTCACCTTGGCGAGCTCCAGCAGGAAGTCGACGACCTTCTCCTCGAAGATCGGCGCACGCAGCGTGGCGAGGGCCTGGGCGTTCTTGCGATAGAACTCCCATACCTGCTGTTCCTGGCCGGGGAACTGGCGGGCACGTTCGACGACGGCGCGGGTCACTTCGTCGTCGCTGACCTGTATGTTGTTCTTCTCGCCGATTTCCGCAAGGACCAGGCCGAGGCGCACGCGACGCCGGGCGATCTTCTCGTAGTCGGCGCGGGCGGCCTCCTCGGTGGTGCCCTCGTCCTCGAAGCTCTTCTTCTGGGCTTCCATCTCCTGGGTCACCGAACCCCAGATGCCGTCGAATTCCTGGCTTGCAAGGGTCGGGGGCACGTCGAACTGGTGCAGGCCGTCCAGCGCGTCGAGCAGGCGGCGCTTCACTTTGGCGCGGCTGGCGGCGGCGTGCTCCTGCACGATGCGGCTCTTCACCTGCTCCTTCATGGCCTCCAGGCTGTCGAGGCCGAGCGTCTTGGCGAATGCGTCGTCCACCGCGAGCTCGCCGGGCGCCTCGACCTTCTTCGCCGTCACCTCGAAGGCGGCGTCCTTGGCGGCGAGATGCGCTGCCTGGTAATTCGCCGGGAAGGTGACGTTGACGGTGCGGGTCTCGCCCTCGGCGACGCCGACCAGCTGCTCTTCGAAGCCGGGGATGAAGCTGTTGGAGCCGATCACCACCGGGATGTCCTCGGCGCTGCCGCCCTCGAACGTCTCGCCGTCGATGGTGCCGACGAAGGAGACGGTGACGCGGTCGCCGGTCTCGGCGGCGCCGGTCTTGTCGGAGAACGGACGGTTGGCCTCGGCGATGCGCGCGACGGCCTCGTCGACCTCGGTGTCGGCCACGGCCAGCGCCGGCTTGTCGATGGCGATGGAGCGGAAATCGCCGAGCTCGATCTTCGGCAGCACCTCGATGCCGACGGTGTAGGAAAGGTCGGCCTTGCCGTCGATTACCTCCTTCACCAGCGCCTCGTCCTGCGGCAGCTCGACCTTCGGCTGCATGGCGAGCTTGAAGCCGCCATCCTCGACGATCTTGGTGTTGGCCTCGTTGACCGCCTGGTCGATGACCTCGGCGAGCACCGACTTGCCGTACATCCGCTTCAGATGCGCGACCGGCACCTTGCCGGGGCGGAAGCCGTTGAGCTTCACGCGGTCCTTCATCTCCGCGAGGCGCTCATTCGCCTTGGCGTCCAGTTCGCTGGCCGGCAGCACCACGCGATATTCGCGCTTGAGACCTTCGGCGAGGAGTTCGGTGACCTGCATGTCGTTCGGCCTTCGTCGTGAGCGCCGCCGGAGCGGCGTGTCTGAAATCGTCGGTTGCGAGAACGGTGCCGCAAGCGCGGCCCGGCCCTCGGTGATAGGGTCGCTCGGAAGGCGCCAGGCTTTGGAGGTGCTGGTGCGGGCGGAGGGGCTCGAACCCCCACGACTTGCGTCACTGGAACCTAAATCCAGCGCGTCTACCAGTTCCGCCACGCCCGCTTTACGCGCCGCCGCCCTCGCCATCCGGCAAAAGCACGCGGGCGCGCGCACCCGAATAGGTGCCGCCAGCCGGGTGCGGGCTTATAGCACGGTCATGCCGCAGCGCTAGAGCATGTTCCTTAAAAGTTGAATGACAATTGCAGAGGGAGATGGGTGCCGCGCGACCGGCGGCCTGCGTCCTTCGAGGCCCGGCGGCGCCGGGCGCCCCCAGGATGACGGGGGGTCCGAAGAGACGTCAGGAAGACCGGCGTCATCCCGAGGCGCGCGTGAAGCGAGCCTCGAAGGACGCAGCCCTCCGTCCCAACTCACCCCGCGTGGGCGGCATTCGGATCACACCGCCGCCCCCAGCCGCGCGAACAGCCGGCGATAGACCGGCCGCAGCGCCTCGACCAGATCGTCGGCCACCAGGCCCGGCCCCGCCTCCCGCGCCGCCTCGCCATGCAGCCACACCGCGGCGGCGGCGGCCTCGAAGGCCGGCATGCCCTGCGCCAGCAGCCCGCCGATCATGCCGGAGAGCACGTCGCCGGCGCCGGCGGTCGCGACATAGGCCGGCGCGTTGGCGGCGATGGCCGCCCGCCCGTCCGGGCTCGCCACCACGGTATCGGGCCCCTTGAGCACCAGCACGGCGCCGAGCAGCGCCGCCCCGCCCCGCGCGCGCTCCAGCTTGGACGGTGCGTCGAGCACATCTGCTTCGCCGGCGAACAGCCGGGCGAATTCGCCGTCATGCGGCGTCGCCACCGCCGCCGGCGACGCGGAGATGGCGTGCGCCAGTCCCCGCGCGTCGCCGGCATAGGAGGTGATGAGGTCGGCATCGATCACCAGCCGGCGGTCCGCCGCCGCCTCCAGCTTGGCCCGCGTCCCGGCGCCGATGCCGGCCCCCGGCCCCAGCACCACCGTGCCGAGCCGCCGGTCGGCGAGCAGATGCCCGAGCTCGCCGGCATCCTCCGCCGTTCGCACCATCACCGCGGAGAGATTCGCCGCGTGGATGGGCAGCGCCTCGCGCGGGCAGGCCACCGTCACCAGCCCCGCCCCGGCCCGCAGCGCCGCCTTGGCGGCGAGCCGCGTCGCCCCGGTGGCGAAGGCCGGGCCGGACACCGCGACCAGGTGGCCACGGGTATATTTGTGCCCGTCAATGCCCGGCACCGGGAATTGCGCCGCCCACAGCGCCGGCCGGTTGGCGAAGGCGGACGGGCGGATCGCCTCCAGCACCGCCTCGCCGATGCCGATATCCGCGACCTCCACCCTCCCCGCATGCACGCGCCCCGGCATCAGCAGGTGGCCGGGCTTCAGCCGGAAGAAGGTGACGCTGGCCGTCGCCCGGATCGCCGCCCCGCGCACGGCGCCGGTCGCGCCGTCGATGCCGGAGGGCAGGTCGACCGCCACCACCGGCCGGCCGGCGGCGTTCACCCGCTCGACCAGCGCCCGGACAGGCGGATCGAGGTCCCTCGCCAGCCCGGCGCCGAACAGCGCATCGACGATCAGATCGGACCGGGCCAAACTGGCCTGCACGACCTCGACATCGGTCGCATCGTACACCTCACCGGTCCAGAGACCGGCCATGATCCGGGCATCGCCGCGCAGCCGCTCGCGGTCGCCGAGCAGCGCCAGCGTCACCGCGAATCCCTGCCCCGCGAGCCGCCGCGCCGCGACGAATCCGTCGCCGCCATTGTTGCCGGGGCCGCACAGAATCAGCACCCGCCCGGCCGGCGGGCACAGCAGCGCCGCCGCCTGCGCCACCTTTGCGCCGGCGCGCTGCATCAGCAGCGTCCCGGCGGTTCCGGCGGCGATGGTCAAGGCGTCGGCACGGGCCATTTCAGTGGGCGTCAGCAGCTCGATTCCGTCCCGATCGCCGCCCGAAGCCTGGAAGCCTGTGGACATCTTCACCTTCCTTCCAGCCCGCCGAAGCGGCACGACGTCGCATTTTGCCTATTTTCGACGCAACCAACCGGCTTCGACGCCGGCAAATCATGCCTAGTTGCTGAACTTAATGAACAATAAAGCGGCATATCGGATATTCGTGCGCGGCGCCCCGCTACCACGGAACCGGCAACAAGCTGATATCATGCGTCTTTCAGGGCTGCTATCGTGCTTGGCATGGGTTCTGCTTCGACGCGGCCGGCCCAGCCGCGGCGGATGGTCGGGTCAGGGAGACGAGATCAGATGAAGAAGATTGAGGCCATCATCAAACCCTTCAAGCTCGACGAAGTGAAGGAGGCGCTGCAGGAAGTCGGCCTGCAGGGCATCACCGTCACCGAGGCCAAGGGTTTCGGGCGGCAGAAAGGGCATACGGAACTCTACCGCGGCGCCGAGTACGTGGTAGACTTCCTGCCGAAGGTGAAGATCGAGGTCGTCGTAGGCGACGAGATGGTGGAGACGGCGATCGATGCCATTCGCCGCGCTGCCCAGACCGGCCGCATCGGCGATGGCAAGATTTTCGTCTCCAACATCGAAGAGGCGATCCGCATCCGCACCGGAGAGTCCGGCGTCGACGCCATCTGATGGGCGATGCCGGGCTTTTATTTTCGCCCGGCAATCCCCGCTGCTTGACGCCAAGCAGTGCACATCAGAGGCACGAGTAAAATGACGACGGCCAAGGACGTTCTGAAGCTCATCAAGGACAACGACGTCAAATACGTCGACCTGCGCTTCACCGATCCGCGCGGCAAGTGGCAGCACGTCACCTTCGACATCACGATGGTCGACGAGGATTTCTTCGCCGAAGGTCAGGCCTTCGACGGTTCGTCCATCGCCGGCTGGAAGGCGATCAACGAATCCGACATGCACCTGCAGCCGGACCTCGACACCGTCTGCATCGACCCCTTCTTCGCGGAGACGACCCTGGTCGTCGTCTGCGACGTGCTGGAGCCGACCACGGGCGAGCCCTATGGGCGCGACCCGCGCGGCATCGCCAAGAAGGCCGAAGCCTATATGAAGAGCACCGGCATCGGCGACACCGTCTATTTCGGTCCCGAAGCCGAGTTCTTCATCTTCGACGACGTGCGCTTCAAGGCGGACCCGTACAATACCGGCTTCAAGCTCGATTCGAGCGAGCTGCCGACCAATGGCGACACCGAATATGAAGGCGGCAATCTCGGCCACCGCGTGAAGACCAAGGGCGGCTACTTCCCCGTCCCGCCGGTCGACAGCGCGCAGGACATGCGCGGCGAGATGCTGGCCGCCATGGCCCGCATGGGCGCCCGGGTCGAGAAGCATCATCACGAAGTGGCTTCCGCCCAGCATGAGCTCGGCCTGAAGTTCGGCCCGCTCGTCACCATGGCCGACCACCTGCAGATCTATAAGTACTGCATCCACCAAGTGGCTAACGTCTACGGCAAGACCGCGACCTTCATGCCGAAGCCGATCTTCGGCGACAACGGCTCGGGCATGCATGTGCACCAGTCGATCTGGAAGGAAGGCAAGCCGCTCTTCGCCGGCAACAAATATGCCGACCTGTCGGACTATTGTCTGTGGTACATCGGCGGCATCATCCGGCACGCGAAGTCGCTCAATGCCTTCACCAACCCGCTGACCAACTCCTACAAGCGCCTGGTTCCGGGCTATGAGGCGCCGGTGCTGCTGGCCTATTCGGCCCGCAACCGCTCGGCCTCCTGCCGCATCCCCTACACCACCTCGCCGAAGGCCAAGCGCCTGGAGGTCCGCTTCCCCGATCCGGGCGCGAACCCCTATCTCGCTTTCGCCGCGATGCTGATGGCCGGCATGGACGGCATCCTCAACAAGATCGATCCCGGCCAGGCGATGGACAAGGACCTCTACGATCTCCCGCCCAAGGAGCTCAAGAAGATCCCGACCGTCTGCGGCTCGCTGCGCGAGGCGCTGTCCTCGCTCGACAAGGATCGCGACTATCTGAAGAAGGGCGGCGTTTTCGACGACGACTTCATCAACTCGTATATCGAGCTGAAGATGACCGAGGTCGCGCGCTTCGAGATGACGCCGCACCCGGTCGAGTTCGAAATGTACTACTCGGTCTGACCGGCCGGATCGCGGCGGACCCGCTCCGCCGCCGCCGACCACCACCACAGGAAAGGGCGCCGCGAGGCGCCCTTTTCGTTGGCGGCGCCACGCGGATCCGGCTCTCAGGCCGGCGCCGGATTGCCGGCTTCCTGGAGCATCACCCGGTCGCGCCCGCCCTGCTTGGCGGCATAGAGCGCCATGTCGGCCCGCACTTGCAGCAGGGAGAGGGCTTCGCCCGAAGCGGCGGCCGGCAAATGGCCGGTGGCGATGCCGATGCTCACCGAGAGCTTGGTCCCGCGCATCGGCAATCCCTCGCCGGAGCGCCGAAAGGCGACGCGGATGCGCTCGGCGGTTTCGCGGGCCACCGCCGACCCGGCGCCGGCCAGCACCACGCCGAACTCCTCGCCGCCCAGCCGGGCAGCTATGTCGCCGCCCTGAAGATTGCCGCGCAGGACCTCGGCGAACAGGCACAGCACCTCGTCGCCCGCCGCGTGGCCGTAGACGTCGTTCACCGATTTGAAGCGGTCGAGATCGAGTACCAGCACCGCCACCGGCCCACCGGCGGCGATGGCTTCGCGGGTCCGCGCGAGAAACCCCCGGCGATTGAGCAGGCCGGTCAGGTCGTCGACCAGCGCCGCCTCCTGGAAATGCCGCTCCCGCCGCTCACGCACCATGCCGATGACGCAGAAGGCCATCAGCACCTTGAAGCCGACCAGCTCGAACGCATAGACGATCAGGCCCGGATCGAGCAGCACGCTGCCATGCAGATTGATGGTGACGATGCCGAGCATCACCAGCCCCGGCCGCGCCACCAGCGCCAGCATGTGCAGCGCCAGCAGCCCTGTCGCCACCCAGCGCGACAGCAACCCGTCGGCGCGGCCGCGATACAGCTCGTAGATGGTGAGGCCCAGCAGCAGGGCGGAAAACGCGAGCATGACCCACATGCGCGGCACCGCGTCGTCACGGAGCCATGGCAGCTGGCAGAGCGCGATCCAGGCGAGAACCAATATGGCGGGAAGCAGATAGGCCGGCCGGCGGCGGTCGAAGACGCGGCAGCCGTTCCAGCCGAAGCTCCACGCCAGCAGCAGGGAGGCGTTGGCGAGTTCGATCGATACGAAGGCCGGCACGACGCCGCGCGCCGCCAATCCCGCGAGCCCCACCGTCGAGAGCACGAAAGCCGTGCCCCAATAGCCGAGAGCGTTCTCGCTCGGCCACATGATCCAGGACACGAACAGCACGCCCGCCACCAGCAGCGTCGCAAAGGTCGTGAACGACCAGATGGTCAGCGGATCATAGGTCATGCGACTGGATCATGCGTCTTGCACCGAGACGGGGATCGGCTCCCAACACGCATCGAGATACCGGAACGGTCGCGCTCTGCCTAGCGAACTCGCGACGATCGCGCCTCGACTGGCGACGGCGCCGGCTGCCGGCGCGCGGCAAACAAAAAGGGCAGGCCGTGAGGCCTGCCCTTCGAGAAACAGCGGATGAGACCGCGTATCAGCGCTTCGAGAACTGGAAGCTGCGGCGAGCCTTGGCGCGGCCGTACTTCTTGCGCTCGACGACGCGCGAGTCGCGGGTCAGGAAGCCGCCCTTCTTCAGCGGGCCGCGCAACTCGGGCTCGTAATAGGTGAGCGCGCGGGAGATGCCGTGGCGCAGTGCGCCGGCCTGGCCGGAGAGGCCGCCGCCGGAAACGGTGCAGACCACGTCATACTGGCCAGTGCGGGCCGCCGCCGCGAAGGGCTGCTGGATGATCATGCGCAGCACCGGACGGGCGAAATACACCTCGAGGGTGCGATCGTTGACGGTGATCTTGCCGGTGCCGGGGCGAACCCACACGCGGGCGACCGCGTCCTTGCGCTTGCCGGTGGCATAGGCGCGGCCGAACTTGTCGAGCTTCTGGACGTGCTTGGGCGCCTCGGACGCCTGGGGCTTCAGCGCGTCGAGCGCGTCGAGGGACTGGAGAACCTCGGCCATGATCAGTTCCTCACATTCTTGCGGTTCAGCGCCGCGACGTCGAGCGTCTCCGGCTGCTGGGCCTCGTGCGGGTGGGCCGAGCCCTTGTAGACGCGCAGATTGCCCATCAGCTTGCGGCCGAGCGGGCCGCGGGCGAGCATGCGCTCCACGGCCTTCTCCACCACGCGCTCCGGGAAGCGGCCGTCGAGCAGGAACTTCGCGGTCCGCTCCTTGATGCCGCCCGGAAAGCCGGTGTGGTGGTAATAGACCTTGTCGTCGCGCTTGCGACCGGTCAGCACCACCTTCTCGGCATTGATGACGACGATGTTGTCGCCGCAATCGACATGCGGGGTGTAGATCGGCTTGTGCTTGCCCTTCAGGCGGGTGGCGATGATCGTCGCGAGGCGGCCGACCACGAGGCCGGAGGCGTCGATCACCACCCACTTCTTCTCAATGTCGGCGGGTTTTGCCGAAAATGTCTTCATGGGATTGATCCATATGCGTAAGGCGTGCCGCCTGTCCGGCCACACTTCTCTTGGCCGGGGCTTCTAGCCGAGGCACGGCGCAACGTCAATGGAATGATGCGCTAAAATATCAAGTAAAATCAAAAGCTTATGAAATAGGTATAAAAATACCACGACGGAAGTACTTCAAATCGCTCGCGGTGGGATCGAATAGGTGGTTACGGCATGGGCGCACAGCTCCTCCTCGCCCTCCGCCCGCAGCGTGATCTCGCAGACGGCGAGGCGCTTGCCCAGCTTCATCAGGCTCGCCTCGGCGATCATCGGCCCCGATGCCGGCCGGCGCAGGAAGTTGATGGAGAAATTGGTCGTCACCGCCAGCGGCACCGGGCCGATGGCGGCGAGGATCGCCGCATAGGCGGCGATGTCGGCAAGGCCCATCATGGTCGGGCCGGATACGGTCGCCCCGGGACGCAGGTGCTCGTCGCCGGCGATCAGGCGAACGCCCACCCCTCCGGCATCGACGCGGGCGATGGCGTGCGGGCGCCCCTTGCCGAAGGCCTGCGGGAATTCAGCGACGAGATAGGACTGGAGCCGCTCCGCATCCATGCCCCCGCCCGTGCCCGGCCCGCCCGCGCCGTTGCCGTTCTCCGCCATCATGACCTCCCAGCGATCCTGCGCGGCAGTATCGCCGCCTCGCCGGCCGCCGTCAGCCTAGCCGCGCACGTATAGATTTGATGCATTGCATCACCATATGGGATCGACCGGACGCCGCCCCCTGGAGCCTCGCATGGATCACGATACCTATTCCGACGCCTATATCGCCGAACAGCTCGGCCGCGTGCGCAGCATCGCGGTAGTGGGTGCCAGCCCCAACCCCGCCCGGCCGAGCCACGGCGTCGCCCGTTATCTCGCCATGCAGGGCTTCAAGGTATTCGCCGTCAATCCCGGCCAGGCGGGGCGCAACATTGCCGGCCTGCCGACCTATGCCCGCCTCGCCGACGTGCCCGAGCCCGTCGACATGGTCGACGTGTTCCGGGCGCCGGAATATCTGCCGAAGGTGATCGCGGAGGCGCTCGCCCTCTCCCCGCTCCCCAAACTCATCTGGACCCAGCTCGGCGTGCGCGACGACGCCGCGGCCAAGCTAGCCGAAGCGGCCGGGGTCGCCGTCATCATGGATCGCTGCCCGGCCATCGAGATGCCGCGCCTGCGCCTCGGCGGCCCGCACTGAACGGCAGGCTCCGTCGAAATTACATAAATTTTCCGTACTAATAATTTCTATACGACGCTGTTGCGTTTTTTAGGCAGCGGAGGTGAAGTGACGTCCGGCGGCCGCCATGCCGCCCACGGAGGATGCCCCATGACCGACAACGCCGCCCAATCGCCCGGCTTCGCCCCCCAATCGCCGGGCTTCGCCACCCTTGCCGTTCATGCCGGCGCCGCGCCGGACCCGACCACCAAGGCCCGCGTGACCCCGATCTACCAGACGACATCCTTCGTCTTCGACGACGTCGATCACGCGGCGGCGCTGTTCGGGCTGCAGGCCTTCGGCAACATCTATACCCGCATCGGCAACCCGACCAATGCGGTATTGGAGGAACGGGTCGCCGCACTCGAAGGCGGCACCGCCGCGCTCGCCGTCGCCTCCGGCCATGCCGCGCAATTGCTCGCCTTCCAGACATTGCTGGCGCCGGGCGACGAATTCGTCGCCGCCAACAAGCTCTATGGCGGCTCGATCAACCAGTTCAACCACGCCTTCAAGAGCTTCGGCTGGAACGTCGTCTGGGCCAATGCCGACGACCCGGCCTCCTTCGAGCAGGCGGTGACCCCGCGCACCAAGGCGATCTTCATCGAATCGATCGCCAATCCGGGCGGCGTCGTCACCGATATCGCCGCCATCGCCAAGGTCGCCAAGCGCGCCGGCGTGCCGCTCATCGTCGACAATACGCTGGCGACGCCCTACCTGCTGCGTCCCATCGAGCACGGCGCCGACATTGTCATCCATTCCGCCACCAAGTTCCTTGGCGGCCATGGCAATTCGATCGGCGGCGTGCTCGTCGATGCCGGCAGCTTCAACTGGCTGCGCGAGGGTCGCTACCCGATGCTCTCGCAGCCGCGTCCCGAATATCAGGGCCTGGTGATCGGCGAGACCTTCGGCAATTTCGCCTTCGCCATCGCCGCCCGCGTGCTCGGCCTGCGCGATCTCGGGCCGGCGCTGTCGCCCTTCAACGCCTTCCTGCTGCTCACTGGCATCGAGACGCTGCCGCTGCGCATGCAGCGCCATTGCGACAACGCCCTGGCGGTGGCGCGATTCCTCGCCGACCATCCCAAGGTGGAATGGGTGAGCTATCCCGGCCTGCCGGGCGACCGCTACCACACCATCGCCTCGCGCTACCTGCCCAAGGGTGCCGGCGCGGTGTTCACATTCGGGCTGAAGGGTGGCTACGATTCCGGGACCGCGCTGGTGTCGAACGTGCGGCTGTTCTCGCATCTCGCCAATGTCGGCGACACCCGCTCGCTGATCATCCACCCGGCCTCGACCACCCACCGCCAGCTTTCCGACGCCCAGAAAGTGGCGGCCGGCGCGGGTCCCGACGTGGTGCGCATCTCGGTCGGCATCGAGGATCCGGCGGACATCATCGCCGATCTCGACCAGGCGCTGGCAGCGGCGTGAGGGCGGCCACGCGTGCGATGCAGCACGCGCGAGCTACGCAATTATGAATGAAGTGTGGGCATTCCATGCGCGCGCCGCATGGCTGGGATGCGGTATATTTCCTACCGAGTGAGCAGTCTGTCGAATATATAGGCAGGGAAATGATTACGGGACGTGCAGCCGATCTTGGTGGTCGCCCCGCTTTCGCAACCTGATGGAGACTGAACATGCTGCTCTGGGGCTTTATCGCCAAGCAGATCCGCCGCTGGCAGGCGTATCGCCGCACCGTCACCGAGCTTTCCCAGCTCGACGACCGCACCCTCGCCGACATCAACGTGTCGCGCGCCGACATCTTCCGCGTGGCCCGCAAGGCGGCTGCTGCGGCCTGATGGCGGCTTACCCCGCCTGCGGATCTCTAGAGAACGCGGACTAAGCGGCCCCGGCCTTCCGGGGCCGTTTCTGTTTTCGGACCTGCGCGCCCCCTGCGTTGCCGCGCGATCCGTGCTAAGGGGCCGCCTGGAAACGCGGACCCGACGACGCATGAACGTGCCCGACCCCCATCCTGTGCATATTATCGGCGGCGGCCTCGCCGGCTCGGAAGCCGCCTGGCAGCTCGCCCGCCGCGGCGTGCCGGTGGTGCTGCATGAAATGCGCCCCGTCCGCAGCACCGATGCCCACAAGAGCGACAGCCTCGCCGAGCTGGTCTGCTCGAACTCCTTCCGCTCCGACGACCACACCTCGAACGCCGTCGGCGTCCTGCACGCGGAGATGCGTCGGCTCGGCTCGCTGATCATGGGATGCGCCGACCGCCACCAGATCCCCGCCGGCGGCGCGCTCGCCGTCGACCGCGAGGGATTCGCGCAGGCGGTCACCGCCGCCATCGAATCGCACCCGCTGATCACGCTGGAGCGCGGCGAGGTCGACGGAATGCCGCCGCAGGAATGGGGCAGCGTCATCGTCGCCACCGGCCCCCTCACCTCGCCGCCGCTCGCCGAGGCGATCCGCGCCCGCACCGGCGAAGGCGCGCTCGCCTTCTTCGACGCCATCGCTCCCATCGTGCATTTCGATTCGATCGACATGGACGTCGCCTGGTTCCAGTCGCGCTACGACAAGCCCGGCCCCGGCGGCACCGGCGCCGACTATATCAACTGCCCGATGGACAAGGCGCAGTACGAGGCCTTCGTCGCCGCGCTGGTCGCCTCCGATACCGTGCCCTTCCGCGACTTCGAGGCGGGCACGCCCTATTTCGACGGCTGCCTGCCGATCGAGGTGATGGCCGCGCGCGGCCCCGAGACATTGCGCCACGGCCCGATGAAGCCGGTCGGGCTCACCAATCCCCGCTCGCCGGAGGTGAAGTCCTACGCCATCGTCCAGCTGCGGCAGGACAATGCGCTCGGCACGCTGTTCAACATGGTCGGCTTCCAGACCAAGGCCCGCCATGCCGAGCAGGTGCGCATTCTGCGCATGATTCCCGGATTGGAAAACGCCGAATTCGCCCGTCTCGGCGGGTTGCACCGCAACACCTATCTGAACTCGCCGCGCGTGCTCGACGGCACGCTGCGGCTGAAGGCCGAGCCGCGCCTGCGCTTCGCCGGCCAGATCACCGGCTGCGAGGGCTATGTGGAAAGCGCCGCCATGGGGCTGATCGCCGGCCTGTTCACCGCCGCCGAGCGGCTCGGGCGCGCCCTGCCGCCGCCGCCCGCCACCACCGCGCATGGCGCGCTGCTCGCCCACATCACCGGCGGCCATGTTCTAGGCGAGGACGAGCCCTCCACCCCCCGCTCCTTCCAGCCGATGAACGTGAATTTCGGCCTGTTCCCGCCGCTCGAACGGGCGCCGACCGCCGACGCCGACGGCAAGCGCCTGCGCGGCAACCAGAAAACCGTCGCCAAGAAGCAGGAAATGGCTCTCCGCGCCCTGCGCGACATCGACGACTGGGCGCGCAACGCGGTGCCGGACGACAGCGAGGCCGCCCCGTGACCCGCCGTTTCAGCGATCCGCCGATGCCGACCGCCACCTCGTCCGGCGGCACGTTCGAGCTCGACACCGTGCTCAAGCGCGACATCTTCTCCACCATCGAGCGCGGCATCTGGCATGATGGCGAGGGCGGCGAGCACCCGGCCGTGCGCCGGCGCTATGCCGATGTGAAATGGTGGGTGAAGCCGCTCGCCCGGCATTTCGCCCGCCGCGAGGCGCGGGCGCTGCGCCGCGCCAATGGCAGCGGCCACACCGTGCCGGTCTTCGCGCTGGAAGAGGGCTGGCTGGTGCGCGGCTTCGTCGACGGGCTGCCGCTGCAGATCGCCCGGCCGGTCGGCGATGCCGCCTGGTTCGCCTCGGCCCGCGAGGGACTCAGGGCGATCCACCGCCGCGGCATCGCCCATAACGACCTCGCCAAGCCGCAGAACTGGCTCCATGCCGCCGACGGCCGGGCGGTGCTGATGGATTTCCAGCTCGCCGTCTGCTTCCGCACCCGCTCCAAGCTATTCCGCATCGCGGCGTATGAGGATGTCCGCCACCTGCTGAAGCACAAGCGCAGCTTCTGCCCGGAGGCGCTGACCGCGCGCGAGAAGAAGATCCTCGCCCGCAAGAGCCTGATCAACCGCATCTGGATGTCGACCGGCAAGCAGGTCTACATCTTCGTCACCCGCAAGCTGCTGAATTATCACGACACCGAGGGCCGTGGCCCCCGCGCCATGGAGGAAGGCCCGCGCATCGCCGAGGCGCTGGCCAGCGCGCCGGACGTGCACGCGGCCCACATCACCGACTTCCCCACTCCCGGCGGCAGCTTCGGGCTCTATGCCTTCGTCGAGGCCCAGCCCGGCGTCACCGAGGCGGCGCTGCGCGCCCATCTCGCCGCCGCCCTGCCCGGCCACAATCCGCCCGAGCATATCCAGCTCGTCGCCGAGCTGCCGCGCGAGGAGACGGGCGAAGAAGCGGGAGATGTGCGCGACGACCTCCTGCGCCTCGTCGCGCTCAACCAGATCGACCAGATCGACCAGTTGCCGCGCACCCCGGCGCAGCAGGCGGCGCTCGACGTCATCATCCGCGAGCGCAAGAATCTCAGCGACCGGGTTCGCCGGGGCATCTAGGGCGCCTCGAACGCGGCGCCATCCCGCTCGTCCTCCGCGCGGCCGTCATCGCCCGATCCGGCCTGCGCCTTCAATTCGCGCACGAAGGCGTCGACCAGCGGCCGCTCGCCGCGCAGCCGCCGCGTCGCGGCGAAATGCGCCGATTCGAAGCCGTAGCTTTCCGGCCGGATCACCCGCATCTGCCCCCGGCCCACCCAGTCCTCGCCGATATGGCGCGGCAGGTAGCCGATGAACCTGCCCGACAGGATCAGCATCACCTGCGCTTCCATCTGCACGATGGAGGCGCTCGCGCGCGGATGGTTCACTCGGTAGAGATCGTCGAAATGGCGATAGCCGCGCACGCTGAACATCGCCTCCTCGATCTGCGCATGGCCGATCTCGCGCGCCGGCACCGCGAACAGCGGATGCTCCTGCCCGCAATAGAGCGCGTGCGGCTCGCGATGCAGCGGGATGTAGGAGATGCCGGGGACCTTCTGCGAGAAGGCGCCGATCACCACGTCGCGCTCGCCGTCCAGCAGCGAGCGCTCGAGATCGAGCGGCGTGCCGAGCTGCAGGTCGATGAACACTTCCGACGCATAGACCATGTAGCGCGACAGCGCCGTCTGGAGGCCGAGCCGCGGATTGGTGACCACACCGTCATTGATGCCGATGCGCAGCCGGCCGACCAGCGTGCGCTGGTCGCGGCCGATCCGGCCGTGGAAGGCCTCGATATCGTCGAACAGCCGCCGCGCAGCCGCCAGCGTCGCCTCGCCGAATGGCGTCAGCCGGAAGCCGGAGCGCCCGCGCTCGCAGAGCTGCCCGCCGAGCTTGCGCTCCAGCGCGGCGAGATGGGTGGAAATGGTCGATTGCGACAGGTTGAGCGCGATCTGCGCATCGTGGAAGCCGCCCTCGTCGGCCAGCACCACGAACACCCTGAGCAGCCGCAGGTCGATATTGTCGAGGCGACGCATTCGGGCTCCGATCGCCACATTGAGGATTGTCGATACAATCTTCCATTAAAAATGATTTTTGTGAATGTAACTCCGGTCCAGCATGGCGAGCCTTCCATTGGAGTAATCGCCATGAGCGCCCGCCGCACCCACGCCCCACGCCGCCTTGTCGCCCTCGCTTTGCTCGGCGCCCTGGCCGCCGGCCCGGCGGCCGCCGCCGACACCGTCCGCGTCCTGGCGCCGACCTGGCCGGGCTTCGCGCCGGTGCTGGTCGCCTCCGACCTCGGCTACTTCAAGGAGCTGGGCCTGGCCGTCGACATGAAGTTCGAGGACGACCGCGCCAACGTCATGGCTGCCATGGCCCGCGGCGACATCGATGTCGACATGCGCACCATCGGCGAGCATCAGGGCCGCCCGCGCGACGCCTCGACCCCCGGCGTCATCATCGGCACCATCGACAAGTCGGTGGGCGGCGACGGCGTCATCGTCGACGGCTCCATCGCCGGGATTGCCGATCTCAAGGGCAAGACCATCGCCGCCGAGCCGAACATCCCGGCGCGCCTCCTGCTCCAGCTGGCCCTCAAGAAGGAAGGCCTGACGCTGAAGGATCTCGACATCAAGGAGATCGCCACCGCCGATACCGTCGCCGTGTTCGCCGATTCATCCGTCACCGCGGTGGCGAGCTACGAGCCCTTCCTGTCGCAGGCGATGACCGCCAATGCCGCCCGCAAGCCGAAGATCATGGCCTCGTCCAGGGACAGCGACATCGTCGTCGACGTGATCACCGCCCGCCAGGACGATCTCAAGGCCAACCCGAAGAAGTACGAGAACTTCCTAAAGGGCATCTACAAGGCGATCGCCTTCTACAAGTCCAACCCGGCCGAGTTCATCAAGCTGGCGGCCCCGCACTACAATCTCAGCGAGGCCGAGGTGAAGGACATTCTCGACGCCTCGCTGGCCTATACCGACCTCGCGCAGGCCGCCGCCTATATCGGCGCGCCCGGCAAGCCCGGCACGCTCTACGGCGTGTTCGACACGGTGATGGCGCTCAACCTGGAGAACGGCGCCGCCGAGACCAGGCTCAACGCCGCCCAGCAGATCGACCCCTCCGTCATGGCCGCCGTCGCGGCGGCGAAGTGAGCGCCTCGACCGTGGGCGAGACGCGCGTGGCCATGAACACATCCGCCGAGGAGGCGCCGAACGGCGCCACCACTTCCGCGCCGCCGGCGGCCGGCTTCCCGGCGGGCGAGCTTTTTCGCCTGCGGGCGCCCCTGCCGCGCTTCGTCGCCGGCAGCATCGCCGTCGGCGCCAGTTTCGCCGTCTTGCTGGCGTGGGAGATCGCCGCCCGCGCCGGCCTCGCCAACCCGCTGTTCTTCCCCGCACCCACCGCCATTGCCAAGGCGATGGGCACCATGTTCGCCGAGCAGAACCTCGCCTGGAACGCCGGGGTGTCGATCCTGCGCGTGTGGAGCGCCTTCCTGCTGGCGGCGATCATGGCGATCCCGATCGGCATGATGATGAGCGGCTACCGCGCCTTCGGCGCCGCGCTGGAGCCGATGATCGACTTCATCCGCTACCTGCCGGTGCCGGCGCTGGTGCCGCTGTCGATCATCTGGTTCGGCGTCGGGGAGGAGACCAAGATCTTCCTGCTCTGGCTCGGCACCTTCTTCCAGCTGGTGCTGCTGGTCGCCGACGACATGCGCCGGGTGCCGCACGAATATTTCGAGATCGCCGCCACCATCGGCGCCAGGCCAGGACAGGTGCTGAAGGACGTCGCCCTGCGCGCCATGCTGCCGGGCCTCCTCGACAATCTGCGCATCACGCTGGGCTGGTGCTGGACCTATCTGATCATCGCCGAAATCGTCGCCGCCAGCTCCGGCCTCGGCTTCGTCATCTGGACCGCGCGGCGCTACATGAAGACGCCGGAAGTGATGGCCGGCGTCGTGCTCATCGGCCTCATCGGTCTCCTCACCGATCAGCTCATCCGCGCGCTCCACCGCCGCGCCTTCCGCTATCTCTAGGGGGCACGCCATGCAGCCGCATCTCAGATTCGACCGCGTCACCAAGCGCTTCGGTGACGTCCACGTCGTCGAGCAGCCCTTCGACCTCTCGGTCGCCGAGAAGGAATTCATCGTCTTCCTCGGCCCCTCCGGCTGCGGCAAGACCACGCTGATGCGCATGATCGGCGGCCTCGACACGCCGAGCTCGGGCCGAATTCTGCTGGAAGGCCAGCCGGTTGGCCCGCCGGATCGGCGGCGCGGCATGGTGTTCCAGTCCTATTCCTCCTTCCCGTGGCTGACGGTGGCGGAGAATGTCGCCTTCGGCATGCGCTACCGCACCGACATCTCGGAGGACGAGAAGCTGGCCCGCCGCGATCACTATCTCGATCTCGTTGGCCTGTATGAGTTCTCCGACGCCTATCCGAACAAGGTGTCGGGCGGCATGCGCCAGCGCATCGCCATCGCCCGCACACTTGCCTGCGGCTCCGACGTGCTGCTTATGGACGAGCCCTTCGGCGCGCTCGACGCGCTGCGCCGCGAGCAATTGCAGAGCGAAGTCAGGAACATACAGCGCCGCGACGCCAAGACCGTCGTCTTCGTCACCCATGATGTGGAGGAAGCCGTGTTTCTCGCCGACCGCGTGATCGTGTTCTCCGCCCGCCCCGCCCGCATCACCGCGGAGATCGACGTGCGCGCCCGCCTCGGCGAAGAGCGCACGCTGGCCATGCGCGACGGTGCCGACTTCTTCGCGCTTCGCAACGAGGTGCTGCGGATCGTCCGCGCCAGCGCGGGAGACGCCGCATGACCGATATCGGCCTCGCCGGCCTCGCCGGCCGCACCGTCCTCGTCACCGGTTCCAGCCGCGGCATCGGCTTCGGCATCGCCCGCGGCTTCGCGGCGGCGGGCGCGCGGCTGCACATGCTCGCCGACGACGAGGCCATTCACGAGGCGGCCGAGCGGCTTGGCGCCACCGGCCACCGCGCCGACATCACCGATGCCGCGGAGGTCGCCCACGTGGCGGAGGCGTTGCCACAGCTCGATGTGCTGGTGAACAATGCCGGCCTCGAACGGCTGACCCCGCTCGACGACGCGAGTGCCGGGAACGAAGCCACCTTCCGCCGCATCGTCGAGATCAACATCGTCGGCACCTTCCTCGTCACCCGCGCGCTGCTGCCCTCGCTCGCCGTGGGAGGCCGGATCATCAACACCGCCTCGGTCTGGTCGCGCGGCTCGGAAGCGCTGTTCGGCGCCTATGTCGCCTCCAAGCACGCGGTGATCGGCCTCACCAAGACCTGGGCGAAGGAGCTCGGCCCGCGCGGTATCACGGTGAATGCCGTCTGTCCCGGCTGGGTACGGACGGAAGCCTCGCTGCGCTCGCTCAACCACATGGCCGAGCAGCGCGCCGTCGCCCCGGACCAACTCCTGAAGGAGATCGTCGCGGCGCAGGCCATGCCCGGCTTCATGGAGCCGGACGACGTCGCCGGCACCTATCTGTTCCTGGCGTCCGACCTCGCCGCCAACATCACCGGCCAGAGCATCGGCGTCGATCGAGGAGAATTCCCGTGGTGACTCAAGCCTCTCTCGACATTCGCGTCATCGTCACCGGCGCGGCGAGCGGCATTGGTCGCGCCTGCGCCCAGCGCCTCGCGGAGGCTGGCGCGCGGGTGGTCGGCTTCGATATCGCGGGGGCCGAGGCGCCGTGGACCATGCTCAGGGTCGACCTCACCGACGAGGCGGCGGTGGTTGCGGCGATGGACGCGGCAGCTGCCCGGCTCGGCGGCCTCGACGTGGTGGTCAACTGCGCTGGCATCGAAATCGAATTCCCGCTCGAAACCTTCGATCTCAAGGCCTTCGACAAGATGGTCGCCGTCAACCTGCACGGCCCCATTCTCGTCGCCCGCGAGGCGCTGCGCCATTTCGGCGAGACCGGGCGCATCATCAACATCGCCTCCGAGCTCGGCTATCTCGGCCGCGCCCATGCCTCCGGCTATTGCGCCACCAAGGGCGCGATCCTGGCGCTCACCCGCTCCTGGGCGCGCGAGCTGGCCCCGCGTGTGCTTGTCAACGCCGTGGCCCCCGGTCCGGTCGACACGCCGCTGCTCAACTTCGCCGGCATGGACGCGCGGCAGCGCGCATTGGAGACCAACAATCCGCTCGGCCGCATCGGCCGGCCTGAGGAGGTCGCCGAGGCGGTGCTCTTCCTCGCCTCGCCGTCCACCGGCTTCATCACCGGACAATGCATCAGCGTCGATGGCGGCGCGGCGATGCACTAGCTTATTGTTTTAACGCGCTTTCTTCACGCGGATCGACTTCCGCTTCGCTTGAAGGCGCTCTTGGGGGAAAACATGGTCGACAGCGTCTATCTCTCCGAACTCAGCTGGCCGGAATTCGCCCGGAAAGTGGCGGCCAACGTGCCGGTGTTCCTGCCGCTCGGCACCACCGAGCAGCATGGTCCGCACCTGCCGCTCAATGTCGACGTCGTGCTGCCCACCGGCGTATGCGAGCGCGTCGCCCGGCAGGTCGGCGGCCTCGTGGCCCCGACCATTCCCTATGGCTACAAGTCGATGCCGCGCTCCGGTGGCGGCGAGGCCTTCCCCGGCACGCTCAGCCTCGACGCCAACACCTTCTCGCTGGTGGTGCGCGACGTCATCCGCGGCCTCGGCCATCACGGCGTGCGCCGGCTGGTGGTGGTGAACGGCCATTTCGAGAACGCCTGGCCCTCGGTCGAGGGGCTCGATCTCGGCCTGCGCGAGCTGCGCCGCGACGGCATCGCCGACATGCAGGTGATGCGGCTGGAATATTGGGATTTCGTCAAGCGCGCCACGCTGGACAAGCTGTTCCCCGACGGCTTTCCCGGCACCGAGCTGGAACATGCCAGCCTGCTGGAAACCTCGCTCATGCTGCTGCTGCGGCCGGAACTCGTCGAGATGGACAAGGTGCCTTCCGACGGCCCGGCCAGGTTCCCGACCTATGACTGCTTCCCGGTGCCGGCCGATTTCGGCCTCCCGCCCTCGGGCGTGCTCGCGGTCGCCCATGGCTCCTCCGCCGAAAAGGGCGGTTGGCTGATGGACGATCATGTGGCGCTGATGAGTGCCGCCATCCGCAAAGAATTCAGCCTCTGAGCCTCCGCCGCCTCTACCCGAGCAGGATACCCATGACGACCCATTTCGAGCCCGTCGATTCCGGTGCGGTTCCCCGCTATGCCGGCATTCCCACCTTCATGCGGCTGCCGCTGGCCTCGCCGGCCGAGGTCGATATCGCCCTGCTCGGCATTCCCTATGACGGCGGCGCCACCAACCGGGTCGGCACGCGTCACGGGCCGCGCGAGATCCGCAACCAGTCGAGCCTGATGCGCCGCGTGCACCACGTCTCCGGCCTGTCGCCGTATGACCGCGCCCGCATCGCCGATTGCGGCGACGTGCCGATCGACCCGATGGACCTGATGCGCACGCTCGACCTCATCTCGGCGCATTATGCCGGGGTGAAGGCCGCGGGCACGCTGCCGCTGACCGCCGGCGGCGATCATCTGGTCTCGCTGCCGATCCTGCGCGGCCTCGCCGCCGACGGGCCGGTCGGGCTGATCCAGTTCGACGCCCATTCCGATACCTATGACGAGTTCTTCAACGGCAGCCGCTACAATCACGGTACGCCGTTCCGCCGCGCCATCGAGGAAGGGCTGATCGACCCGAAGCGCTTCGTGCAGATCGGCCTGCGCGGCGCGATCTCCGACGCCTCGAACTATGATTTCGCCAAGGCCTGCGGCATCCGCATGATCTTCATCGAGGAGGCCACCGAGCGCGGCATCGCCGACGTGATGGCGGAGGCGCGCGCCATCGTCGGCGACCTGCCGACCTATGTGACATTCGACATCGACTGCATCGACCCGTCCATGGCGCCGGGCACCGGCACGCCGGAGATCGGCGGCTTCACCACCCGCGAGGCGCAGCTTCTGGTGCGCAAGCTCGAAGGGCTGAACCTGATCGGCGCCGATGTCGTCGAGGTATCCCCGCCGCTCGATCCGTCGGGCCTGACCGCGCTCACCGGCGCCACCATCATGTTCGAACTGCTCTGCGTGCTGGCCGGCGTCGTCGATGCCAGCACCAAATCACCGGCGAAGTGAGGAAAGACAATGGCTCACGGTTATGAAGGCGGCCGGCTCGACCTGCCCTTCGTCGGCATCTGCACCTTCGGCAAATATCCGCTCCAGCTCGACTGGGACAAGATCGACGCCGATGTCGCCGTGCTCGGCGCGCCCTTCGATCTCGGCACGCAATGGCGCACCGGCACCCGCACCGGGCCGCGCGCCATTCGCGAGGCCTCGACGCTGTTCTCCTTCGGCCATGCCGGCGCCTATGACCACGAGGACGACGTCACCTATCTGGCGGCGGAGAACACCCGCATCGTCGATATCGGCGATGCCGACATCGTCCACACCGACACGCTGCAGAGCCATGCCAATATCGAGGCCGGCGTGCGCACCATCCTGAAGGCGGGCGCCCTGCCGGTCGTGCTCGGCGGCGACCATTCGATCAACATCCCCTGCGTCAACGCCTTTTCCGAGCAGGAGCCGATCCACATCGTCCAGTTCGATGCCCATCTCGATTTCGTCGACGAGCGGCACGGCGTGCGATTCGGCCACGGCAATCCGCTGCGGCGGGCGGCGGAGAAGTCCTATGTCACCGGGCTGACCCAGCTCGGCATCCGCAATGTCTCCTCCACCGCCCGCGAGGGCTACGAGGCGGCGCGCTCCATGGGCAGCGACATCCTCAGCGTCCGCCAGATCCGCAAGCTCGGCACCGAGGCGGTGCTGGCGCGCATCCCCGCCGGCAAGCGCTACTACGTCACCATCGACATTGACGGCTTCGATCCCTCGATCGCGCCGGGCACCGGCACGCCGAGCCATGGCGGCTTCGCCTATTACGAGGTGCTGGAACTGCTGGACGGACTCACCAGGCGCGGCACGGTGGTCGGCGTCGACCTCGTCGAGGTGGCTCGCGAATATGATGCCGGCGGCATCACCGCCATCCTCGCCGCGCAGGTGCTGCTGAACTTCATCGGCCGCATCCTGCACAACCGCGGGCTCTGAGCGAAGATCCGCCTGAACCCGGCCGCCGTCGCCCGATTTTCCCGCCATCCACGCCCGGCGGGGTTTCGAAGCCGCCCACGGGTGCCATAATGCATCACCCGGGAAGGTGACGACAGAGAGAGACCGACATGCGTCCGCACAGCACCAGCAACGATCTTCCCTCCAACGCCAAGAAGGTGGCCATCGACCTGCTCAACGGCAATGTCGCGACCGCCATCGACCTCGCCCTTGCCACCAAGCAGGCGCACTGGAACCTGAAGGGGCCGCAATTCATCGCCGTGCACGAGATGCTCGACGGCTTTCGCACCCAGCTCGACACCCATGTCGACACCATGGCCGAGCGGGTGGTCCAGCTCGGCGGCACCGCGCTCGGCACCACGCAAATCGTGGCGAAGGCGACCTCGCTGGAGGCCTATCCGCTCGACATCTACAAGGTGAAGGACCACCTGGAAGCGCTGGTCGAGCGCTTCGCCAAGGTGGCGAACACCGTGCGGAAATCGATCGACGAGGCCGACGAGGCGGGCGACGCAGGCACCGCCGACATTTTCACCGCCGCCTCGCGCGACCTCGACAAGGCGCTGTGGTTCCTCGAGGCCCATCTGCAGGAAGCCCGCTGACATCCTCGCGCGGCTGGCCGGCTGACCCGTCTTCCACCGAATCGGCCGGCCTCCCCGCAGGCAATCGCTATCGACAAGGTCGCGGCGAAGATCGGCGTTTCTTGAACCGGTCGCAGTCGATCTTCGAGCCCAAACTAGACCTTAAGAAACAATGAGGTTCCTGGATACCACTGCTTGGGTTGAATTCCCCGTCCCCCCAGCTATTTTCGCGCGCAGCTACATGTTTGTCTTTTTCGGTTAAGCATTTAGGATCCAACCGCTGAAGAATCGGTACCGCGCATGGCGGATGTGCCGACGTGCAGTTTGTATTGCGTAGGGAAGAGGGGGATGGTCGTTCATGGCAGGCAACGCGGCTTCGTCCGGCAGAGCACCGGAAAGCGACTATGATCGCGGCCTCATGCCATCGGATACGTCCGCCTCGGCGGATAGTTCCGGCGAGTTGGTTATCACCCATCTGGAAATCGCGCGGTTGATCGAGCGCGCACATCGCCGCTTCCTCGACCTGTTGCGCATGGAGCTGACCCGGCTCTCGACCGACGACATCAGCCCGTCCCAGGTGATGCTGCTGTTCACCATCGGCTCGGACGAATTGTCGGTGCGTGACCTCCTCGAGCGCGGGCACTATCTCGGCTCCAATGCCTCCTACAATCTCAAGCAGCTGGTGGACGCAGGTTACGTGAACCGCACGGCCTCGCAGCGCGACCGCCGCTCGGCGCGGCTGCGCCTGACGCCGAAGGCCGTCGCCCTGTGCGAGAGCATCCGCGCCATGCACGATACCGTGCATCGCCAGACGGTGCGCGACGAGACCGATGCCCGTGAGCTCTCCACCGCCTATAACGTGTTGCGCCGGCTTGAAATGCTGTGGACCGGCTCGCTGCGCTATGGCGAGGGCGCCTGAGCCGCCGTCCGCTTCCCGCCATCCTTAAAAAAAGGGCGCCTCCAGGCGCCCTTTTCCTTGTCCGAGCATCGCAACGCGATCACGTGATCACGTCTGGCGCGCCGCGCCCGGTGCGGCCGGCAATATCGGGCAGGCTCCGCGAGATCGCGATCAGGTCGGCCAGCGCCGCCTGCGTCTCCAGTTCGTGTCGGCTCGCCTCCGGCTCGAAGCGCTCGATATAGACGCGCAGCGTCGCCCCTGCGGTGCCGGTGCCCGACAGGCGGTAGACGATGCGCGAGCCGTCGGTGAAGAACACCCGCACGCCCTGCTTCGTCGTCACCGAGCCGTCAACCGGGTCGTGATAGGCGAAGTCGTCCGCCCTCTCCACGACGAGCCCCTCGACCGCGGTGCCGGCGAGCGAGGCCAGCCGGCCGCGCAGATCGGCCATCAGCCCGTCGGCGGCGGCGCTGTCGACCTCCTCGTAATCGTGGCGCGTATAGTAGTTGCGGCCATAGGTCGCCCAGTGCTCCTTCACGATCTCGGCGACGCCCTGCTTGCGGGCGGCGAGGATGTTCAGCCACATGAGCACCGCCCACAGACCATCCTTCTCGCGCACATGGCTGGAGCCGGTGCCGGCGCTCTCCTCACCGCAGACGGTGGCGAGGCCGGCATCCAGCAGGTTGCCGAAGAACTTCCAGCCGGTCGGCGTCTCGTAGCTCTTGATGCCGAGCTTCTCGGCGACCCGGTCGGACGCGCCGCTGGTCGGCATCGAGCGGGCGATGCCGGCGATCCCCGCCTTGTAGCCCGGCGCCAGATGCGCGTTGGCGGCGATCATGGCCAGCGAGTCCGACGGGGTGACGAACTGCCCGCGGCCGATGATCAGGTTGCGGTCGCCGTCGCCGTCCGAGGCCGCGCCGAGATCGGGCGCATCGTCCGACATGAGCAGGTCGAACAGGTCCTTGGCGTGGACGAGGTTCGGGTCCGGGTGGTGGCCGCCGAAATCCGGCAGCGGCTCGAAATTGATCACCGTGCCTTCCGGTGCGCCGAGCTCGCCCTCGAGGATCGCCTTGGCATAGGGGCCGGTCACCGCGCTCATCGCGTCGAAGCGCATGGCGAAGCCGCCGGCGAACAGGTCGCGAATGGCGCCGAAATCGAACAGCGAGGCCATCAGCTCCGCATAATCCTCCACCGGGTCGATCACATCGACCACCATGTCCTCGATGCGGGTGATGCCGGGCACGTCGAGATCGACGTCGTCGGCATCGGAGATCTTGTATTCGGTGATGGTCCTGGTGCGCTCGAATATCGCGTCGGTGATGCGCTCGGGCGCCGGTCCGCCATTGCCGATATTGTACTTGATGCCGAAATCGCCGTGCGGCCCGCCGGGATTGTGGCTGGCCGAGAGGATGATGCCGCCGAAGCCTTCGTGCTTGCGGATCACGCAGGAGGCGGCGGGGGTGGAAAGGATGCCGCCCTTGCCGACCAGCACCCGGCCGAAGCCGGCGGCCGCGGCCATCTTGATGACCTTCTGGATCGCCTCGCGATTGTAGAATCGCCCGTCGCCACCGACGACCAGCGTCTCGCCCTCGTAACCCTCCAGGCTGTCGAAGACCGACTGGACGAAATTCTCGACATAGTTCGGCTGCTGGAACACCGGCACCTTCTTGCGCAGGCCGGATGTTCCCGGCTTCTGCCCATCGAAGGGCGCGGTCGCGACGATGCGGATCATTTTACCCCCAAAACAACGCTATTTCGCAGAAACGCCATGTGCGGTGAGATGCTGCAAGAGTCCGGCCGAGGACCCGCTCAGCGAGGGCGACGCAATGCCGCTCTCCACTGCCGGCAGCAGCGTGTCGGCCAGTTCCTTGCCGAGCTCGACGCCCCATTGATCGAAGCTGTTGATGTCCCAGATCGCGCCTTCGACGAAGACGCGGTGCTCGTAGAGCGCGACGATGCGGCCGAGCGCATAGGGATCGAGGATGCCATAGGCCAGCGTCACCGACGGCCGGCTGCCGGGGAACACCCGGTGCGGCGCCAGCCGCGCGGCCTCCTCCGGCGCGACGCCCTTGGCGAGCAGCTGGTCGCGCGCCTCCTCCACCGTGCGCCCGCGCATCAGCGCCTCGGACTGGGCAAGGCAATTGGCCATCAGCATCGTGTGATGACGTTCGAGCCCCGGCTCATGGCCGCGCGCGGCCACCAGGAATTCCACCGGGACCGGATCCGTGCCCTGGTGGATGAGCTGGAAGAAGGCGTGCTGGCCATTGGTGCCCGGCTCGCCCCACACCACCGGCCCGGTGGCATGGGCGACCGGCGTGCCCTCGCGGGTGACGCGCTTGCCGTTGCTCTCCATGTCGAGCTGCTGGAGATAGGCCGGCAGTCGGGCGAGATGCTGGTCATAGGGGATGACCGCGCGGGTGGCGTAGCCGCTTATATCGCGGTGCCAGATGCCGATCAGCGCCAGCAATACCGGCAGATTGGATTCCAGCGGGGCGCTGGCGAAATGCGCGTCCATGTCGGCCGCGCCGTCGAGGAAGAGCCGGAACCCTTCGGCGCCGATGGCGATCATCAGCGGCAGGCCCACCGCTGACCAGATGGAATAGCGTCCCCCGACCCAGTCCCAGAACCCGAAGATCCGGTCCGGCGCTATGCCGAAGGCCGCCACCTTGTCGAGCGCGGTCGACACCGCCGCGAAATGCGCGCCGACCGCCGCCTCGCCCAGGGCCCCGACCAGCCAGGCGCGCGCCGAGCGGGCATTGGCCATGGTCTCCTGCGTGGTGAAGGTCTTGGAGGCGACGATGAACAGCGTGGTCGCCGGATCGAGCGATTTCAGCGTGTCGTAGAGATGCGCGCCGTCGACATTGGAGACGAAATGCAGCCGCGGCCCGTCGTGATAGGGCGCCAGCGCCAGCGTCGCCATGGCCGGCCCGAGATCGGAGCCGCCAATGCCGATATTGACCACATCGGTGAAGCGCTCGCCGCCGGCCCCGTTCACCGTACCGGCCCGCACCCCTTCGGCGAAGGCGCCCATGGCGGTGAGCACCGCCTCGACGTCCGCCATCACGTCGCGCCCGTCGACCGTCACCGGCGTACCCGGCCGGCGGCGCAGCGCGGTGTGCAGCACGGCGCGGTTCTCGGTGATGTTGATGCGATCGCCGGCGAGCATCGCGTCGCGCTTGGCCTCCACGCCGGTGGCGCGGGCAAGGTCGAAGAGCAGCGCGCGGGTCGCGTCGGTGAGCGCCGTCTTGGAATAGTCGAGCAGGAGATCGTCGAGACGCGCGGAAAAGCGCGAGAAACGATCGGGATCGGCGGCGAAAAGGCTGGCGAGGGTTGTGCTGGCTTCCTGGGTTTGGCGGTCGGCAAGCGTCTTGAATATCCGATCGACTTCTACGCTCATAAATATCTCCGGCTCTGGCAATCCAAGACAGCCTACGATTTCGCCGCGAGGCTGTCTTTCACCGCTTCAATCAATTGCTTCAGCGTAAAGGGCTTCGGCAGAAAACCGAAATCGGCGCCCTCGGGCAGGTTCTTGGCAAAGGCCTCTTCGGCATAGCCCGACATGAAGATCACTTTTATGTCGGGATAGGTGCGGCTCAGCTCTTTCAACAGCGTCGGCCCATCCATCTCCGGCATGACGACGTCGGACAGCACGAGTTGCACCGCCTTGCCGTGCTCCTCCATCACCTCCAGCGCCTCGACGCCCGAGCCCGCCTCCAGCACCTGATAGCCGCGCGAGACCAGGGCGCGGGCGGCAAAGGCGCGCACGGCTTCCTCGTCCTCGACCAGCAGCAGCGTGCCGCGCCCGGTGAGGTCGGCGGACCTGGCCGGCGCTTCCGGCTCGGCGGCCTTGACCGGCACGTCGGCCGCGTCCGGCACGTGGCGCGGCAGGAAAACGCGGAACACGGTGCCACGACCGGGGGCGCTGTCGACCTCGATGGTGCCGCCGGTCTGCTTGACGATGCCGTAGACCGTCGACAGGCCGAGGCCGGTGCCCTTGCCGACCTCCTTGGTCGAGAAGAACGGCTCGAAGATCTTGTCGACGATGTCGGCGGGAATGCCGGTGCCGGTGTCGGTCACCTCCACCAGCACATGGTCGGCGGCCGGAAGGCCGGCCTTGGTATAAGGCGCCGTCTCCGCCGCCGTCACATTGGCGGTGCGGATGGTCAGCGTGCCGCCATCCGGCATGGCGTCGCGGGCGTTCACCGCCAGATTGACGATCACCTGCTCGAACTGGTTGATGTCGGCCTTGACGGGCCACAGGCCGCGCCCTTCCTTCACTTCCAGCTTCACCCGCTCGCCGAGCAGGCGGCGCAGCAGCATCGACAGGTCGCTCATCACGTCGCCGAGGTTCAGCACCTGCGGGCGCAGCGTCTGCCGGCGGGAGAAGGCGAGCAGCTGCCGCACCAGGCCGGCGGCGCGATTGGCGTTCTGCTTGATCTGCATCACGTCCTGGAAGGACGGGTCGGTCGGCCGGCTATTGGCGAGCAGCAGGTCGGAATAGCCGATGATGGCGGTCAGCACATTGTTGAAGTCGTGGGCGACGCCGCCGGCGAGCTGGCCGACCGCCTGCATCTTCTGGCTCTGCGCGAACTGCGCCTCCAGCGTGCGCTGCTCGGTGGTCTCGATGGCGTAGACGATGGCGGCTTCCGCCTCCTCGCCGCCGTCCTCGACCGGCGCCAGATAGAAGCGGGCCGAACGGGCGCCCTCGCGCTGGAAGCCGACATCGACCGGGCCGGGCGGCGCGTGGCCGGTGAGCACCATCGCCAGCGCCGCCGACAGCGCCGGATGCGAGGCCTCGGCGGCGACGTCGGCGAGGCGGCGGGTCTGGCCGGCATCGGCGCTGCCGAACTGGCGGGCGAACATCGCGTTGGCCCGCACGATCTGGCCGTCGCGGTCGATGGTGGCGATGGCGATCGGCGAATTGTTGAAGAAGCGGGCGAAGCGCACCTCGGCCGCGCGCAGCGGATCCGCCTCGTTATCGGCGCGCGAGCGGTTGACGACGAGGGTGCGCGAGGCCCCCGGCGTGCCGTCGGCGGAAAAGGACACCCGGTGCCACAGGCGCACCGGCAGGCGCTGGCCGTTCTTGCGCTTGAGGTCGAGGTCGAACACCTCGGTGCGCACCCCGCCGGGCATCGGCGTCATGCCCGTCAGCAGCGCGGCGGAGGGGCCGGGCACGATATCGGCGACGGTCAGCCCGCCCGGCCCGAATTCGGCGAGATCGTAGCCCAGCCAGTCGACCAGCGTGGCGTTGATATAGTGGATGGCGCCGCCCGCCGCCGAGAAGAACCCGGCCGGCGCATGGTCGAGATAGTCGATGGCGTGCTGCAGCTCGAGAAAGGCGGTCTCCTGCCGCTCGCGCTCGCGAGTGAGGTCGCTCACCGTCCAGATCACCGCGCGTCCGGGGGCCGGGCGGGCGCCGAGCTTCAGCCAGCGCACCGGCGCGCCGGGCAGCCCGGCAATGCGCACCTCCTCGGAGACCGCGCGGCCCTCGCGCACGCCCTGCGCCAGCCGATAGACCGCCTCGGAGGCGTCGGGATCGGCGGTGAACAGCCGCTCGACCGGGCGGACCTCCTCCATCGAGGCGGCGCCGGTAATGGCGCGATAGCTCGCATTGGCATGCAGCACCCGGCCGAGGGCGTCGACGATGCTCGTGCCCTCGGGCGCGCCGTCGACGATGCGCCGGGCGAGTTCGTCGGCGGGATCGGGAACGCCGAAGCGCAGCAGCCCGGCGGCATAGGCGAAGAGCGCGAACACGCCGACCACCGAGAGCATGCTGAGCAGGCCGACGATCCAGGGATCGGCGTTCTCGCGGCCGAGCAGCAGCAGCGAGACCACCGCACCGACCAGCGCCAGCGCCACCGCCAGCACCAGCCGGATGCTGCCGCCGATTTCCGGACGGTCGAGGGAGGGATCGTCGGGTCCGCTATCCGCCATGTCCACGCCAGAAGCCTTCCTGCATCCGCCCGCTGCGAAGCGGTGCATCGGAAGACGGGTTAGTGATTCCCTTTGGTGCCCGAGCCCGCCCGCAGGGGCAAGGGCGGATTTGGCGCGCGGCGGCGTTTGCCCCCAGCACCCGGCATGTCGCGGGCCGGGCGAGCGGCCGCAGGGTTGCCGCAGGGCCGGTTCCGCTCCAAAAAGAGGCCAGCGATGCCCCGCGCATGCCGTCCCGGCGGATCCGTGCGGCACCAGGGAGACAAGCCTATGATCGATACGCTCTTCGCCAATGGCGGCCTGACGCCGGCCGGCACGCTCGCCGCCATCGGGCTCGGCCTGCTGATTCTCGTGATGCTGGTGATCCGGCTCAGCCGCCGGCGGCGGCGCCACGGCCTCGGAGCCGCCGGCCATCGGCTGGCGGTGCTCGACCAGGTGCCGATCGACGACACGCGCCGGCTGGTGCTGATCCAGCGCGACGATGTCCAGCATCTGGTCATTCTCGGTGGCGGCAGCGATTTCCTGGTGGAATCCGGCATCGGTCGCGCGCCTGCTGCCCGGCAGGCCGCACCGGCCGCCTCCGCCCCGGCCGTCGAGCCGGTGGCACCCGCTCGCCAGCCGAGCCCCGCGATCCGCGAGGAGAAGCCGCCCATCAAGGCGCCGGCCGCCCCCGC
Organism: Ancylobacter sp. GW821-FHT10E12; assembly: GCF_058809335.1. Classification (NCBI taxonomy): domain Bacteria; kingdom Pseudomonadati; phylum Pseudomonadota; class Alphaproteobacteria; order Hyphomicrobiales; family Xanthobacteraceae; genus Ancylobacter; species Ancylobacter sp. GW821-FHT10E12. The sequence continues at coordinate 263,950 of NZ_JBXASN010000009.1, forward strand.
GACGGTCGCGCCAAAGCCCGCCATCATCCCGCCGACACCGCCCAAACCGGTGGCCGCCGCGACCGCCTTGGCCCCGACAGTCCCGAAGCCCGCCGCACCCGCGCCCGTCGCCGCACCCGCGCCGGTCCCGACCGTGCCCGTGTTCGATGCTGCCGAGGCGCAGATCACCGATGTCGAGCCGCCGCGCCCCGAACCCCGCCTGGACGTTCCGGCAGAACCGTCCCCCGCCCGCGCAGCGCCGCCGGCCGAACCCGTCGTCGACGAGACGCTGCTGACGCCGGGCAACGGCCGCGTCGCGGTGAAGCTCGACCCGCATTTTGCCGGCATGGTCGACCAGCTTGAAGCGACCCTGCGGCGGCCGGCAACGCCGGAAGCGCCCCCGCGCGCCGCGCCGACGCTCGGCCCGGCCGAGCCGGCCGTCGAGGCACCGCGCGGCGAAGCGCCGGCCGTTCAGCCGGCCCAGAGGCCGAGCGTCGTCGACGCCGATTTCGAGAATGAGATGGCGAGCCTGCTGGGGCGCAACCGCCGGCCATAACGCGAAAGGGCGGCCCGCCGGCATGGCGGACCGCCCTTTTCACGGTTTTCGGCTCCGACGTCGCTCAGTCGTCGCGATAGACGCGCTCACGGCGTTCGTGGCGCTCCTGCGCCTCGATCGACAGGGTGGCGATCGGCCGGGCTTCGAGACGCTTGAGCGAGATCGGCTCGCCGGTCTCCTCGCAATAGCCGTAGCTGCCGTCGTCGATGCGTTCGATCGCCGATTCGATCTTGGCGATCAGCTTGCGCTGACGGTCGCGGGCCCTGAGCTCGATGGCGCGGTCGGTTTCGGAAGATGCGCGGTCGGCGATGTCCGGGTGATTCTGGTTCTCGTCCTGAAGATGCTGAAGGGTTTCCTTCGCCTCGCGCAGGATGTCGTCCTTCCACTGAAGCAGCTTGTGGCGGAAATATTCCCGCTGCCGCTCGTTCATGAAAGGCTCGTCCTCGCGGGGGCGATACTCCTCGTCGATTACAACCGACATCGGCCTTCGTCCTCGTGTTACGGGGTATGCCCCTCTCGGGCGCAGCTTATAGCCTCCCCAATGTCGCCGTACAACCGTCCTGAACGTCATCCACATGACATGAAATGGCGGATTTTTCAGCAGCTTGCGCGGAAATTGCGGGCAGGCGCCGCTCGGTGTCGCACTTGGTCCGGCGCGAACCCGCGCTTAGGCTGGCCATGCGTTTGCGAGGGATGAGGCATGCGATTCGAAGGAACCTCCGCCTATGTCGCCACCGGCGACCTCAAGGTCGCGGTAAACGCCGCCATCGCGCTGGAGCGTCCGCTGCTCATCAAGGGCGAGCCGGGAACCGGCAAGACGGTGCTGGCCGCCGAGGTGGCCTCGGCGCTCGGTGCCCCGCTGATCGAGTGGCACGTCAAGTCCACCACCCGCGCCGCCCAGGGTCTCTATGAATATGACGCGGTCTCGCGGCTGCGCGACGGCCAGCTCGGCGACCCGCGCGTCAGCGACATCGCCAACTACATCAGGCGCGGCAAATTGTGGGAGGCGTTCACCGCCCCGGTGCGGCCGGTGCTGCTGATCGACGAGATCGACAAGGCCGACATCGAGTTCCCCAATGACCTGCTGCAAGAGCTCGACCGCATGGAATTCCATGTCTACGAGACCGGCGAGACGGTGCGCGCCGCCCGGCGGCCGGTCATCCTCATCACCTCGAACAACGAGAAGGAGCTGCCCGACGCCTTCCTGCGCCGCTGCTTCTTCCACTTCATCCGCTTCCCGGATGCGGAAACCATGCATGCGATCGTCGAGGTGCATTTCCCCGGCATCAAAAGCCGGCTGGTGGCCGAGGCGATGCGGCTGTTCTACGAGCTGCGCGAGGTACCGGGGCTGAAGAAGAAGCCCTCGACCTCGGAACTGCTGGACTGGCTGAAGCTGCTGATGAACGAGGATATCGAGCCCGAGACGCTGCGCGAGCGCGACCCGCGCCGTCTGGTGCCGCCGCTCGCCGGCGCGCTGATCAAGAACGAGCAGGACGTGCACCTGCTCGAGCGGCTCGCCTTCATGGCGCGGCGGGAGGCGCGATAGGCGCTCCCCGCAAATGAAAACCCCACCGGGCGGCAGCCCGGTGGGGTTTGATCGGTCGGGGGGTGATCGGTCGCAGGAGCCGTGGGCTCACCCGCCTCACTCGAAGCCGAGGAAGAAGGTATAGGAGAGCGAGACGCCCGCCTGGAACTGGTTGCGGTCGCCGTTCTGGACCACCAGCGGGCTGTCGGCGGCATCGCCCATCAGATATTTGTACTCGCCAAATACCGACCCGAGAATGTTCGGCGTGAAGCGCTTCATGACCTGGCCGCCGAAACCGACCGAATAGATGCCGCCACCGGCCTCATACGGGGTCAGGTTGTTGCCGAGGGAGATGGCCGCGTCGGATTCTTCCTGCGTGACGCCGAAATAGGCATCGGTATAGCCGGAGCTCGCCAGGGTCATGCGCGGACCCGCGGAAAGCGCCATGCCGCCCCAGAAGTCGGTGAAATGGATGGCATCGACAGCAAAGTCCGCCACGACGCCGTCAAAACCGCCGAAGCCATAGCGAAGCTCGGTGCGCAGGCGCAGCCAGTCGACCGGGTACCACTGGGCGTAACCGCCGATCTGGTAGGCGTAGTCGACATCGTTGAGGCCACGAAGGTCGGGCGAATCGCCCGCGTCGCGCTTCCAGTTGATCTGGCCGGCGATACCGGTCTCGAAATAGCCGGTATCGATAAGAGCGATGCTGGCGCTGTCGTTGAAGCTGCGGAAGCGGCTGAGATGGTCGGCGCGGGAGATCGAGAACAGCGGACGAAACGCGAATTCATAGTCATCGGAACCAGCGTAATCCGGCTGGGCCATGGCGTAGCCGCCGACGGTCACCGTCCATTGGCGATCAACCGGCTCTCCCGCCACAGGCGGGATGCCCACGGGGACGACCGCCGCCGGGTCGGCCGCGTGTGAAACCGTCGCGGAGCCGAGAATCCCCGCCACAACCACCAGTCCCGCAATACCGATCGACCGCATGTACCCAACCCTATGCCCGCGTTTCATTCCTGTCATAGACCAGCCTAGCCGAACTTTGGTTGCCGAAAAGTCACTTAACAAAAGTCGATTGCCATAGTCCGCTCCCGCCCCTGACGATTTGGCGCCGCATTGGCGGGGCAATCGGTCGGACCGCACCTATATAGACCGGGCCGTGCGTTCCCTTCCCTTGTGCGAGGCTCCCGCCCATGCTCCGCCTGATGCTGTTCCGCCATGCCAAGTCCGATTGGCCCGCCGGCGTGCCCGACCGCGAGCGGCCGCTCGCTCCCCGCGGGCGCAGGGCGGCGCCCGCCATGGGCGACTACATGGTCCGCTCGGGCCTGACCCCGGAACAGGTGCTGGTCTCGCCGGCCCGCCGCACGCTGGAAACCTGGGCGGCCGCCTCCGAATCGTGGGTCTCCCCGCCGGCGACCATCTATGAGGAAGCGATCTACGAAGCCGCGCCCGGCGAACTGCTCGATCTGGTCCGCCGGCGCGGCGCGGCCTCGCCACTGATGCTGGTTGGACATAATCCGGGAACCGAGACGCTGGCCGCGCTGCTTCTGGCGCCGGCCGAGCGCGACAAGCTGCCCGGCAAGTTCCCGACCGCCGCGCTGGCGGTCATCGAGCTTCCCTCCGAGCGCTGGAGCGATGCCAGCCCCGGCACCGGCACGCTGGAGCGCTTCGTCTCGCCGCGCAGCCTCGGCCTGCGGGAGGACTGAGCCCTTGGCCTCCTGGTACGAATCGCTGGTCGAGGAGGCGCGGCTCGCCGCCCTCACCTTGCTCGACCGCGCCGAGGATCTCGCCAATCCCACCTTGCGGCTCGGCATTACCGGCCTGTCGCGCGCCGGCAAGACGGTGTTCACCACCGCCCTCATCCACGCGCTGATGCGCGGCGAACGCATGCCGGTCTTCAGGGCGATGAACGAGGGCCGCATCGCCCGCGCCACGCTGGAGCCGCAGCCGGACGACGCGGTGCCGCGCTTCGACTACGAGGGCCACCTCGCCACGCTGGTCGACGAGCGGCGCTGGCCGGAATCGACCCGCCGCATCAGCGAGTTGCGCCTCGTCATCGACTACGCGCCGGCCCGCGGCGGGCGGCGCAGCCTCACCCTCGACATCGTCGACTATCCCGGCGAATGGCTGCTCGACCTGCCTTTGCTCGGCCAGTCCTATGCCGATTTCGCCGGGCAGAGCCTCAATCTCGCCCGCGCGCCCGCCCGTGCCGCGCTGGCCGCTCCCTTCCTCGCCGCGCTGGCGCAGATCGAGCCGGATGCGCCCGCCGACGAGACCGAGGCACGCCGGCTGGCGGCGCTGTTCACCGATTACCTCGCCGCCTGCCGCGCCGAGGCGGTGTCGATGAGCCTGCTGCCGCCCGGCCGCTTCCTGATGCCGGGCGACCTCGAAGGCTCGCCCGCCCTCACCTTCGCCCCCATCGATATCTCCGCCGGCACCGATGCGGCCTCCGGCTCGCTGCAGGCCATGATGGAGCGGCGCTTCGAGGCCTATAAGGAGCGCGTGGTACGCCCGTTCTTCCGCGATCATTTCGCCCGTCTGGACCGGCAGATCGTGCTGATCGACGTGCTCGCGGCGCTGAATGCCGGCCCGGCGGCCCTTGCCGACCTGGAGGCCGCGCTGGACGGCATCCTCGCCGCCTTCCGCATCGGACGGAGTTCGTGGCTGGCCTCGCTGTTCAGCCATCGCATCGACAAGGTGCTGTTCGCCGCCACCAAGGCCGACCATCTGCATCATGGCAGCCACGACCGGCTGGAGGCGATCCTGCGCCGGCTGGTGGAGCGGGCCCTGGCTCGCGCCGAAGGCACCGGTGCCGAGATCGACGTGGTGGCGCTCGCTGCCGTGCGCGCCACCCGCGAGGCGAGCGTGAAGCGCGGCCGCGCCACCCTGCCCGCCATCATCGGCGTGCCGGAGGCAGGGCAGCACGGCGCCGACGATTTCGACGGCCTCGCCGAAGCCGCCGTCTTCCCCGGCGACCTGCCGGACAACCCTGCCGCGCTGTTCGACCCGAAGCTGGGCTTTCGCGGACTGTCGGATGCGGAAGGCGGCGATTTCCGCTTCCTGCGCTTCCGGCCGCCGCTGGTGACGCGCAACGCCGAGGGACGCGCCCTCGCCCTGCCCCATATCAGGCTCGACCGTGCCCTCGACTTCCTGCTCGGCGACCGGCTGAGGTGATCATGACCGACAAGACCCGGACCGACACCACCCGGACCGACACGACACGCCGCCCCCAGGCCTTCCGTCTGGACGATCCCGACGTCGTGCTGGCCGAGGACGGCCGCCCCGCCCCGCGCGGCGCCATCGTCGTCACCCCGAGCGCCATGGCGCCGGAGCCGGAGGAAACGCCGCCGCTGCCCGTGCCGCCGCCGCGCACCTCGCGCTGGGGCGCGCTGTTCTGGTCTGGCCTCGGCGGCCTCGTCTCGCTCGGGCTTGGGCTGGCGGTCTCCAGGCTGATCGAGGACCTGTTCGCCCGCGCCGACTGGCTCGGCTATGCCGGGCTCGCCTTCACGGCACTTTTCGTCGTCGGCGCCCTCGCCATCCTCGGGCGCGAATTGTTCGGCCTGATGCGCCTGCGCACCCTCAACGCGCTGCGCGAGCAGGCGGCGGAGGCCATCGCCAAGGACGACCGCAAGCTGGCCGAGCAGGTGACAGGCGAACTCATGACGCTGGCCAAGGCGTCTCCTCGGCTGTTTCGCGCCCGCACCGAACTGGCGAGCCATCTCGACGCCATCATCGACGGTGCCGATCTCGTGCGCCTCGCCGAGCGCCACCTGATGGCGCCGCTCGATGCCGAGGCGACGCGGCTGGTGTCGGACGCCGCCAAGCGGGTTTCCGTCGTCACCGCCGTCTCGCCGCGCGCGGCGGTCGACCTGATCTTCGTGCTGGTCACCGCCATCGGCCTCGTGCGCCGGCTTGCTCTTCTCTATGGCGGGCGCCCCGGCGCGCTCGGCATGATCCGGCTGTTCCGGCAGGTGGTCGCCCATCTCGCCGTCACCGGCGGCATGGCGGCCGGCGATTCCATCATCCAGCAATTGGTCGGCCACGGGATCGCCGCCAAGCTCTCCGCCCGGCTCGGCGAGGGCGTGGTCAACGGCCTGCTCACCGCCCGCCTCGGCCTCGCCGCCATCGAGGTGACGCGGCCGCTGCCCTTCGCCGCCCTGCCGGCCCCGGCCATCTCCGACGTCGCGTCCGGCCTCATCACCCGGAACCCGAAGGAAGAGGAAAAAACGCCGGTTGGGCAAGGTGGAACGCCGGCTCCCTGAATCGAGATGTCAGGACGCTGAATCAATCCGGCGGCACGTCATCAAGCTTACTTTTTGAATCAAAAATTAACCATATAAATCAAAATCATATCGTCATTTTCTGAATCCATGTCTTCACCCGCCGCGTTGAGACAGGTGCTTGGCGTGCTCGGCGCCGCATCTCTGAATCAAAACATGAGGCGGCAGAATCCTCGCCGGACACGCGGGTCGGATCATCTTGCGAGAAGACTGAATCAATATCTGCACATTCCTCTGCAATACATTGATTCATATCTCCTTTACAGAGATCCAGGACATCGCTTCAACGCGCGTGCGGTGCCCTAGCGCGACAGGCCCCGCATCGCCGCGTCGAGGCCTTCCAGCGTCAGCGGAAACATCCGCCCATCCATGGCCTGGCGGATCATCTGCACCGACAGCATGTCGTCCCAGTCACGGCGCGGCAGCGGATTCAGCCACACCGCGTGCGGGAAGGCCTCGGTGACGCGCTTCAGCCAAACCGCTCCCGGCTCCTCGTTCATATGCTCGACCGAGCCGCCGGGATGGCTGATCTCATAGGGGCTCATCGCCGCATCGCCGACGAAGATCAGCTTCCAGTCCGGCGGGTAGGTGCGCAGCACCTCGACCGTCGCCGTCCAGTCGTTCCAGCGGCGGGAATTGTCCTTCCACACCCGCTCATAGAGGCAGTTGTGGAAATAGAAGTGCTCGAGATGCTTGAAGGCGTCGCGGGCGGCGGAGAACAGTTCCTCGCACTGGCGGATATGCCAGTCCATGGAGCCGCCGACGTCGAGGAACAGCAGCACCTTCACCGCGTTGCGCCGCTCCGGCCGCAGCTTCACGTCGAGATAGCCGGCCTGCGCGGTGGAGCGGATGGTGCCGTCGAGATCGAGCTCGTCCGCCGCCCCGGTGCGGCCGAAGCGGCGCAGGCGGCGCAGCGCCACCTTGATGGTGCGCGAGCCGAGCTCGGCCCGGTCGTCGAGGTCGCGAAAGGCACGCTGGTCCCACACCTTCACCGCCCTGTTGTGGCGATTGCCCTCCTGCCCGATCCGCACGCCTTCCGGGTTGTAGCCGTAGGCGCCGAACGGTGAGGTGCCGGCGGTGCCGATCCATTTCGATCCGCCCTCGTGCCGGCCCTTCTGCTCCTCGAGCCGCCGGCGCAGCGTCTCCATCAACGCGTCCCAGCCACCGAGCGCCTCGATCGCCCGCCTGTCTTCCTCGGAGAGATGGCGCTCGGTCAGCTTCTTCAGCCATTCGGCGGGAATGTCCGCCGCCTCGACCGCCTCGCTCATCAGCTCGAGCCCGCGGAAGGCATGGGCGAACACCCGGTCGAAGCGGTCGAGATGCCGCTCGTCCTTCACCAGCGCCGCGCGGGCGAGATGATAGAAGTCCTCGACGCGGCGCCCGGCCAGGTCGCGCTCCATCGCTTCCATCAGCATCAGATATTCGCGCAGGCTCACCGGCACCCCGGCGACCCTCAGCTGGTGGAAGAAGTCGATGAACATCGGGTCGGCCCGCTTGGCTGCATGGTCGGCCCGATCTTAGCGGGCACCGGCCATCAGGCGGAAGCGCCCGAGATCATCGCCTCAGCCCTGATGTGCCGGCGTGCGCACGATGAGCCCGTCCAGCGCCGCAGTGATCTTGATCTGGCAGGACAGGCGCGAGTTCGGCTGCACGTCGGAGGCGAAGTCGAGCATGTCCTCCTCCATCGGCCCCGGCTCGCCGACGGTCGCGGCCCAGGCCTCGTCGACATAGACATGGCAGGTTGCGCAGGCGCAGGCGCCGCCGCATTCGGCATCGATGCCCGGCACGCCGTTGCGGATCGCCGCCTCCATCACCGTGGAGCCGACAGGTGCATCCACCGCCCGCTCGGTGCCGGCAGCGTCGATATAGGTGATTTTCGGCATGGCTGAGGTTCGATGGAAAAAGAACAAATTCAGGGTGAGATGACTAGATAGACCTGCCTGACGGCGAACGCCAGACGCCGAAGGACGCAGAAGACCCCGCCGCGCCGCGACGGTGCGTCGGCCGCTGCGCTTTGAAAACAAAGCGTTACCAGGCATGGTAAACAGGCCGTTAACGATAACCTCAATCAGGCGATTAACCCCAGTTCCATTTTTATCGGGCACAAGCGTAGGATACGAGTGCGGTGAACCGACGATCCGGCAAGGCGTTTTCCGGCATTTGAGCCGGCCCGGCGCGTGTATTGCGCCAGGAACGCCCTAATTGGACCGTCGGAGAGCCGCATACCCCGGCACGACGGCGACCGCCGTTCGGAGTTGCGTAAGGACCGGAGGCGACAGCCTATGTCGACGAGCACGAAGAAAGTGCATCAGGATCCTGCCGAAGCAGCGCTTTCGGCAATTGAAGAGGCCCTGAGCCTTGACCTCGGCAACGAGGACGAGGTGGCACACGCTGATCGGGCGAACGCCGCTGACGCGAACGCACCTGCCGAATGGTCCGGCAGCGAACGGATCGAGGAGGCACCGGCCGCGCGCACCTCCACCGAGGACAGCCAAGACCTGCCCCCCGCCCGCGAGCCCGACGGCCCGCGGATCGAGGTGCGCTCGCGTGACGATTTCGAGGAAAATCTCGATTTCGATACCGACGGCTCGATCACTCACGATATCGAGCTCGGGGAGTTCGACAGCCCGCTGGCCGACTTGCAGGACCAGGAAGACGAGCCGGTGGCAAGCCGCCTCGGCCCGCCGCCGATCCTCGGCATCCCGCGCCCGGAATTCGCCGACGCGCCCTCCGCCGCGCCTGCGGCCTCCCGCCCGGAATCCGCGCCGGCCGCCGCCGGCCCGCGTGCCGCCAATGACGATCGCCAGACCATCGGCCAGCTGCTGGCAGCGCTGCAGCGCCGTCCCTCGCCGACCCCCTATTATGTCGCCGCCGGCGCATCGGCCGCGTGGCTCGCGGCGGGCGGCGGGCTTGCCGCCACCCAGCTCGGCACCGCCGGCCTCAGCCTGTCGGGCATGCTGACCTCGCCGGCGGCGCTCGCCGTGGCCGCCGGCCTCATCGTGCCGCCCGCCTTCTTCTTCATGATGGCCGCCATGGCGCGCCGCATGCAGGAAATGCGCATCGTCGCCTATTCCATGGCGCAGGTCGCCGTGCGCCTCGCCGAACCCGCCGCCGCCCCGAAGGAGAACATCGCCGCCGCCGCTCCGGCCCCGCGCAGCGAGGCCGCCGCCATCGTCGACGACGGCATCGAGCGCAGCATCAGCCGCGCCGGCGAGATCCAGACGCTGGTCCGCGCCGAAGTCGCCGAGCTCGAACGCGCCTATGACGACAACGAGGCGCGCATGCGCCAGCTCATCGAGCGCCTGCAGTCCGAGCGCGAGGTGATTCTCTCGCACGCCGAGCACATCCGCGAGGCGATAGCCTCGGCGCATTTCTCGTTCACCCACGAGGTGGACGGGGTCAGCGAGCGCATCCACACCACCGTCACCGATGCCGCCGACCGGGTCACCACGACGCTGTCGGAGAAGGGCGAGCACATCACCCTCGCCCTCGGCCGCGTGGGCGACACCATCATCGACGCGCTGTCCGACAAGGGCGGCGACCTCATCGACCGCCTCCAGGCCACCGGCGCCGACGTCAACACCAACCTGTCCGGCGCCAGCGACGCGCTCATCTCCACCCTCACCGGCCAGACCGAAGAGATCACCAACCGCCTGTCGAACGTCACCGCCGATCTCGCCTCCACGCTGGCGAGCCGCACCGACGAAATCGGCGACCGCCTGATGCGCACCGCCGGCGAGCTCGCCGACGTCGTGACCAGCCGCACCGACGAGATGGGCGCCAAGCTCACCGCCACCACGCTCAATCTCACCGAGACGCTGACCGCCCGCTCCAACGACATCACCGACGCCCTGGTCGGCACCGGCACCCGCCTCGCCGACGAGATCGCGATCCGCGCCAGCGAGGTCAACCAGACCCTCAAGAGCACCGGTGACTCGCTGGTTCTCGACCTGTCGATGCGCGGCGGCGAGGTGGTGCGCAAGCTGGAAGAGACCGGCTCGCGCGTCGCCGATACCATCACCGTGCGCGGCGACGACCTCGCCGACCGCATCGCCGATACCAGCAACCGCATCTACGACACCATCGCGGTGCGCGGCGGCGATCTCGAGCGCCTGCTCGGCGAGACCGGCGAGCGCGTGGTCCACCAGATCACGCTCGCCAGCGCCGGCGTGCACGATGCCTTCGCCGAATCCGCCGAGCAGCTCGGCCAGGATCTCGCCCAGCGCGGCAATGCGGTCGGCGACCAGCTGGCCGCCGTCGGCGCCGAGGTCGCCCAGACCATCGCCCAGCGCGGCCAGCGCGCCAACGACCAGTTCCGCGAGACCGCCGAAGGACTCTCCGCCTCGCTCGTCGCCCGCAGCGACGCGGTGCGCGAATTGCTCACCTCCCGCATCAAGGCGATCGAGGAGACCATCTCGGTGCGCGGCAACGAGCTGGCCGACCGCATCGGCTCCGACACCGCCCTGCTCGGCCGCCAGATCACCGACGGCCTGCGCGATTTCGACACCGTGCTGCAGACCCACGGCTCGGACATCGTCGAGCGCATCACCGAGCGGGTGGAGATCATCGCCCGCGCGATGGACGTGAACCTCGCGGGCTTCGACGACCAGGTCACCGCCAAGACCGAGCAGGTCACCGCTTCGCTCGACCTGCGCCTCGCCAATATCGAAGGCGTGCTGGATCGCGGCATGGAAGGGCTCAACGACACGCTGTCGAGCCGCACCGTCGAATTCGCCAAAACCATGACCGAGGGCGCCAAGCTCGCCACCGAGGCGATGGACAAGTCGCTGAACGTTCTGGACGGCTTCTTCACCGACCACGCCAAGGAAGTGACCGAGACGCTCACCGAGCGCATGGACGTGGCCGCCCGCACCCTCACCGACGGCGCGCGCATGGCCAATGACGCCATGAGCCAGTCGCTGGCGGTGCTCAACGGCTTCTTCGAGGATCGCGCCGGCGCCGTCACCGAGGAGCTCAGCCAGCGCATCGAGCAGGCCGACCGCACCCTCGCCGCCCGTGCGCAGGAGATCGCCCAGACGCTCGACACCCGCGTCAACCGCTTCGAGGAAACCGTGGTCGGCCGCATCGAAAGCGTCGCCACCTCCGTCGAGGTACGCGGTGCCGCCATGGCCGACCTGCTGGGCCAGCGCATCGGCGCCGTCGCCGGCCAGCTGCGCGGCGAAGCCACCGATATCGAGCAGAACCTCACCGCGCTCATCGACAATGTCAGCCGCACGCTGGTCGACCGCGCCGGTGACGTCGCCACCATGTTCGACGCCCGCACCGACGAGATCGGCCGCCTGCTCGACGAGCGCGGCAACGGCCTGCTCGCCGCGCTGGAAGACCGCAGCGTCGGCATCACCAGCGAGATCGGCCGCGCCTCCACCGATCTGCTGGCCTCCATCGACGATCATCGCGACAATCTCGTCCAGGCGCTGGATCGCACCCGCTCCGGCGCGGTGGAAGACATCCTGCGCGCCAGCGAGGAATTGCTGCACACGCTGGAAACGCGGTCGGACGTCATCGTCTCCGCCTTCGAGGCGACCACCAGCGATCGCTCCGAGCAGCTCATGCGCATGAGCGACGACGTGCTGAACGCCGTCGAGGCCCGCACCGCCGGCATTCTCGATGCCTTCCAGCGCTCCACCGCCGGCGCCGCCGGCGACATGGCGCGGGTGGGCGACGACCTCATCTCCAACCTGCAGAGCCAGAGCGGGGACGTCGTCGCCGCGCTCCAGCAGGTCGGCGGCAACCTCACCGAGGAGATCGCCCGCAATTCCGCGACCCTGGTCAACGATCTCGACGGCCGCAGCGCCCAGCTGGTCGAGGTGCTGCGCCAGACCAGCGACGTCACCTCCGCCGAGTTCGTGCGCCTCACCGAGGAATTCGTCCGCGCGCTCGACGATCGTGGCGGCACCATCGTCGACACCGCCCGCCAGACCGCCGAATTCGCCGCCGCCGAGCTTGCCCGCGTCAGCGAGGACTTCGCCCTGTCCCTCGACGGGCGCGGCGAGGCCATGGTCGGCGCCGCCCGCCACACTGCCGAAGCCGCCGCCGCCGAACTCGCTCGCGTCAGCGAGGACTTCGTCGCCACGCTCGACGGGCGCGGCGAGGTCATGGTCGGCGCTGCCCGGCAAACCGCCGAAGTCGCGGCCGCCGAGCTCGCCCGCGTCAGCGACGCCTTCGTGGAATCGCTCGACGGACGCGGCGAAGCCATGGTCCAGGCCGCCCGCCAGACCGCCGAGGTTGCGGCAGTCGAGCTCGCACGCCTCAGCGACGAACTGGTCCACGCGCTCGACGGGCGCGGTGAAGCCATCGTCGACGCGGCCCGCCAGACCACCGACTACGCCGCCGGCGAGCTCGCCCGGCTCAGCGAATCCTTCGTCGCCGCCCTCGACGGACGTGGCGAGGCCATTGTCGGCGCCGCCCGCCAGACCACCGACTACGCCGCCGCCGAACTCGCCCGTCTCGGCGAGGAACTCGCTGGCACCCTCGACGGACGCGGCAACGCCATCGTCGAGGCCGCCCGCCAGAGCGCCGAATTCGCCTCCTCCGAACTCACCCGCATCGGCGAGGAACTGGCCGGCACCCTCGACGGCCGCGGCAACGCCCTGGTCGATGCCGCCCGCCAGACCGCGCAAGCCACCTCCGCCGAACTCGCACGCATCAGCGATGAGCTGGTCCAGGCGCTCGACGGCCGCGGCGGCGCCATCGTCGATGCCGCCCGCCAGACCGCCGAATCGACCGCCTCCGAGCTCGCCCGCATCAGCGAGGAACTGGTCCACACGCTCGACGGCCGCGGCGGCGCCATCGTCGACGCCGCCCGCCAGACCGCCGAGTTCGCCTCCTCCGAACTGGCGCGGCTCAGCGAGGAATTCACCGCCGCCCTCGATGGACGCGGTTCGGGCATCATCGAGGCGATTTCCGAGAGCGGTCGCGCCGCGGTCGCCGAGATCGCCGCCACCAACGAGGCGCTCAAGGGCGACGTCTCCGGCCTGCTGGTTCGTCTCGGCGAGGTCAATGTCCAGCTGCAGGACGTGCTAGCCGGCTCGACCTCCAACCTCGCGGAGATCGAAAGCTCGATCTCCGAGCGGCTCAACAGCTTCCGCACCACCGTCTCCACCATCGAGGATGCGAGCCGCCTCGCCTCCGGCCGCATGGACGAGCAGATCCGCGACCTGCGCGCCGTCTCCACCGACGTGCTGCAGGACGTCGCCGGGCTCAGCCAGAAGTTCAGCGAGCAGGCCGGCATCATCACCGAGGTCGCCACCGCCCTCGGGTCGGCGCATGAGAATCTCGACGAGACGCTCGGCGGCCGCCACGAGGCCCTGATCTCCCTCGCCGACGCGCTCAAGGCCCGCACCGGCGAACTCGACGGCACGCTGGCGGAATACACCCGCGCGCTGGACGACACCTTCGCCCGCGCCGAGAGCCGGGCAGCCGAGCTTGCCCGCAGCATCGTCGAAAGCGCCGGCACCTCCACCAGCGCCGTCGTGGAGCAGCAGGAGAAGCTGCGCCAGTCGGTCGAGGCCGAGCGCGAGCGCACGCTGGCCGAGCTCAACCGCACCTATGAGCAGGCGGTCGGCGAGGTCAACGCGCTGATGACCAAAGCCAATGAGGGCTTCTCCGGCACTGCCGCCGAGCTTCGGACCTCCGCCGCCGACATCCAGCGCGTGCTGGAGACCACCCGCGAGGAGCTGAAGCGCGGCATTCTCGAACTGCCGGAAGAGACCGAGGCCAGCGCCGCCACGCTCCGCCGCACCGTGAGCGAGCAGATCAAGGCGCTCGCCGAGCTCAACGACATCGTCTCCCGCCACGGCCGCGCGCTCGATATCGACACCGGCTCGCGCGCTCGGCAGGCTGCTGCGGCCGCCCCGGCCGCCCCGGTGCGCGCGCCGGCGGAGCCGGTCCGCACCGAGCCCGCGCGAGCGGAGATGCCGCGCCGTGCGGAAGCTCCGCGTCCGGCCGCACCGGCCCGTGCCGAGCCGCGCCCGGAGCC